>JBCCRB010000063.1:0-10108 GCA_039208465.1 Pseudomonadota bacterium | reverse complement strand
GTCGGGCGCTATCATTCGATTTTCGCCGATCCGTCCCGCTTGCCCGATGAGTTTACCGTGACAGCGGAAACCGAAGATGGGGTCGTGATGGGGATCGAGCACCGATCAGAGCCGGTGGCGGCGGTGCAGTTTCACCCTGAAAGCATCATGACGCTCGGCGGCAGCGCAGGGATGCGCATGATCGAAAATGTCGTGGCGCATTTGGTCGATTAACTGCGTGCATATATGCGACCTTAGTTGACATAGATCAGTGCGGAAGCTGCTGGGACGGCGCATCCAAAGCCCATTGGAGCGCATTATGGCAGAAGCATCAGAAAATGTGGCCGCAACTTTGGGGCTGGAACAGCGATCCGGATCGTTACGCCGGTGGATCATCGGCATTATCGCGGTCGCGGCGGTTGTGTTGGCGGCATGGTTTTTCCTGAGCGGCCGTTCAGGCGACGACGCGGTTTTGTATTCCACAGAACCGGTAAGTCGCGGTAATTTGACGATCACGGTGACCGCGACAGGCAGCGTGGAGCCGACCAATCTGGTTGAGATCTCCTCTGAATTGTCCGGCACCGTGGCGCGTGTACTCGTCGATCACAATGCGATCGTTCGCCAAGGCCAGGTGCTGGCGGAGCTTGATGATCGCAAACTCAGGGCAATGCTTGATCTGAAGATGGCGGCTTTGCACGCGGCGCAGGCGCGCGTGTCGCGCGCGGCGGCCTCCCTGGAAAATGCCAAGGCGCGCATGGATACTGCCGTGGCGCTAGGTGATCGTGGCATCACGTCAGCGCAAAACCTGATGACCCGAGAAACGGAGTACCGCACGGCTCTGGCTGAATTGCAGACCGCCGAAGCGGATCGTGACTTGGCCAAGGCTGATCTGGAGCTGCAGAAAGTTGAATTGGAAAACTCCTGCATCTGCTCGCCGATCGATGGCGTGGTTTTGGACCGATCGGTTGAACCCGGACAGATTGTTGCCGCGTCCTTTTCCGCGCCCGTCCTTTTTACGTTGGCCGAGGATTTGACGGAAATGGAGTTGCGGGTCGATGTCGATGAAGCGGACATCGGGCGTATTAAACAAGGCCAGAAGGCGGAGTTCACCGTCGACGCCTATGATGAATTGGTGTTTCCCGCTGAGATTTCCGAATTGTGGCTAGCGCCAGAAACGGTGGACGGTGTTGTCACGTTCAAAGCGATCCTGACCATTGATAATGCGGACATGTTGTTGCGGCCGGGCATGACGGCCACCGCCGACATTCTGGTCAATGAAGTTGAAGACGCGCTTTTGGTGCCGAATGCGGCGCTTCGCTACGTGCCGCCGCCGGAAGAGACCGGCAGTGATGATGAGCGCAGCGGGCTGCTTGGCATGCTGATCCCGCAGCGGGCGCCTGTAGTTGATCGCACTGATCTGGGCCGGGCTGTCTATGTGCTCGATGGTGATCAAGTGCGCCGGATTGAGATCGAGCGCGGTGATAGCGATGGCAGCATGACCGAGATTTCGTCGCCCGAATTGCAAGAAGGCATGCAAGTTATTACGGGCCGCCGTGATGGCTGACCGTCCGCTGATCGCCTTGCATTCGATTTGCCGGACCTATGGTCAGGGCGATGCGATGGTGCGGGCTTTGGATGACGTGTCGCTGGCCATCAATGCGGGCGAGTTTGTCGCCATTATGGGGCCGTCCGGCTCTGGCAAGTCGACGGCGCTCAATGTGATCGGTTCGCTCGATGTCCCCACATCCGGGAGCTATCTGTTTGACGGGGTGGAGGTGGCTGATCTGAGCAAAGACCAGCGCGCTTTGCTGCGGCGGCATTATCTGGGCTTCATTTTTCAAGGTTACAATCTGCTCGCTCGGACTTCGGCTTTGCACAATGTCGAACTGCCGCTGATCTATAAGGGGGTGGCGCCGAAGGAGCGCCGCGCGGCGGCCATCACAGCGCTTGAGCGTGTCGGGTTAGGCAAGCGCATACATCATGATCCGTCTGAACTTTCTGGCGGTCAGCAACAGCGTGTTGCGATTGCGCGCGCGATGGCCACAAGGCCGCGCGTTATCCTGGCAGATGAACCGACCGGCAATCTGGATACGCAAATGTCGCGGGACATTATGGAGGTGCTCGTTGAACTCAATGAGCGTGACGGCATGACCATCATCATGGTCACGCATGAGCGCGATATGGCCGAGTATGCGCAGCGGCTTGTGTGGATGGTCGACGGCCGCGTTGAAAGCGACACGCAGATGCAGAAGGCGGCGTGAGATGATTTTTGAAACGATCCGATTGGCGCTTGAAGCTATCTTTCGCAATGCATTCCGGTCATTTTTAACCGTTCTGGGGATCGTCATCGGCGTTGCTGCCGTGATTGCCATGGTGACGGTTGGTCAGGGATCGACCTATCAAGTGACGGCCGATGTGGAGAAGCTGGGCGGCAATATCGTGATGGTCCTGCCCGGACAGGGGGCCATGCAAGGTGGCTCGCTGGGTGCCTTCGACATGTTCCGGCTGCGCGACAACGACCAAGTCGAACAGGAGCTTTCCTTCGTACGTGTCGCCGCGCCGCTGGCGCAAACACGGCGACGCGTCGTTTTTGGCAACGAAAACTGGAACACCGAGATCGTCGGAACGGACAATCGATACTTTGACGCGGCCCGATGGGAATTGGAACGTGGTCGGCTTTTCGAAGACGGGGAAATCAAGGCTGGGCGGCCGGTTTGTGTGCTCGGCGAGACGGTTAGTTCCGAGTTGTTCGGTGCTGCCAATCCGGTTGGCGAGACCATCCGCATCAACGCCTTGTCGTGCGACGTGATTGGGTTAACGCGGTCCAAGGGCGCCTCGACATTTGGCTCTGACCAGGACGATTTTGTCATCATGCCGCTCAAAGCCTTCCAGCAGCGTATCGCCGGCAACAATGATGTCTCGGTGATGTTTGTCGCGCTGGACGAAGAGGCGGACGTTGAGATGGCAAAGCGCGAAATCACGGCGCTGATGCAGCAAATCCGGAAGATTGGCCCGCGCGAAGAAGATGATTTTGAGGTCATGGACATGGCACAAATCGCCACGATCCTCTCTGGCATCACCAATGTTCTGACGGGCTTGCTCGCGGCTGTTGCCGCCGTCAGCCTGCTGGTCGGCGGGATCGGCATCATGAACATCATGCTGGTTTCGGTGACCGAGCGGACACGCGAAATCGGCATCCGCTTGGCCATTGGTGCGCAATCCTCTCAGGTGCTCATGCAGTTTCTGGTCGAAGCGATCGTGCTCTCGCTGATCGGCGGTCTGATCGGGATCCTGCTCGGGCTTGGCCTGGGATTGTTGGGCGCACAACTTCTGTCGGTGCCGTTTATCCCCAGTGTCGCGACAATTTTCCTCGCATTTTTCTTTTCCGCCGCCGTTGGCGTGATCTTTGGCTTCTTTCCGGCACGACGAGCGGCGCGGCTTAATCCGATCGATGCGCTGCGGCACGAATGAGGCTGGTTGCAAACGGCGGGTGGGTGCGGTAAGCGACGCGCATGAAGTTCGCACGCGCACAATCAATCTCATCGTCCATGCCGCTTTTGGCATGCACACGCGCGCTTCTGCTTGACCTCCTTCTTATCGGCGACCGCCGGGCCTGATTTTTGACAGGGCGTCCGGTGGTCGATGAGCGAACCGCCGATGTTCGCATGCCCGGTCGTCTTTACATCCAGACCTGAATTGAGCATTGAACGCCGCAAGACGGGAACACCCGCCACTGAAGCGGCGCGGAGACATGACGATGAACAAGCACACTTCCATGACGGCCAATGGCATGGCCGAAACCGCCAAGAAGTACCGACCCTATCCGCCGGTTGATTTGCCTGACCGCACATGGCCGGTAAATGCAATTGATACGCCGCCGATCTGGTGTTCGGTTGATCTGCGCGATGGCAATCAGGCGCTGATCGAGCCGATGGGGCATGAGCGCAAAACGCGCATGTTCGCGCTTTTGTTGAAGATGGGTTTCAAGGAAATCGAAATCGGTTTCCCGTCAGCCTCACAAACCGATTTCGATTTTGCCCGCTGGTGCGTGGAAGAGGGCAATGTCCCGAAAGGCGTATCGCTGCAAGTCTTGGTGCAATGTCGGCCGGAATTGATCGAAAGAACCTTTGAGAGCCTGGAAGGGGCCGATCGCCCGATCGTCCATTTCTACAACTCCACGTCCGAATTGCAGCGCCGCGTTGTCTTTAACAAGGATCGCAAAGGCATCATGCAGATCGCGACCGATGCGGCGAAGATGATTGCCGATATGGCTGCCAAGGCCGGGGGCGGTTACCGGTTCCAATATTCCCCAGAGAGTTTTACCGGGACCGAGTTGGAATTTGCGCTGGAGGTTTGCAACGCCGTTACCGAGATCATCCAGCCGACGGCCGATAATAAGCTGATCCACAATTTGCCGGCGACTGTCGAAATGTCGACACCGAACGTGCATGCTGATCAGATTGAGTGGATGTCGCGTCACCTGAACGACCGCGACAAAATCCTGGTCTCCCTGCATCCGCACAATGACCGTGGCACGGCTATCGCGGCGACCGAATTGGGCTTGATGGCGGGCGCCGACCGGGTGGAGGGGACCCTTTTTGGCAATGGTGAGCGCACCGGTAATGTCGATATAGTCACCCTGGCGCTGAACATGTTGACGCAAGGTGTCGATCCAATGCTCGACGTGTCAGACATCAATCATGTCCGCGATGTTTACGAACACTGCAATCAATTGGCGATACCGGAGCGGCACCCCTATGTGGGCGAACTTGTCTACACTGCCTTTTCCGGTTCGCACCAGGACGCGATCAACAAGGGCATGAAGCATATTCGCAGCAGTGATGCGCCGGTGTGGGAAGTTCCCTATCTGCCGATCGATCCGGAAGATGTGGGCCGGACCTATGAGGCGATCATCCGGATCAATTCGCAATCAGGCAAGGGCGGTATCGCCTATATTCTACAGGAAGACTACGGGCTTAATCTGCCGCGGGCATTGCAGGTTGAGTTCCGGGAAATCATTCAAGAGATCACTGATCGCGAGGGAATCGAACTGACGTCGCAACGGATTTACGACGAGTTCATGGCGGCCTATGTCAATCCGCCGCATCCGCGCATCCGGTTCGTTTCACACAGGACCGAACCTGATCCGGAAAATGCCGATGGCCGGATCATGCAGGCCACCTTGATGGACGGCAATGTGGAGGTGGTGATCACCGGTCGCGGAACAGGGCCGATCGATTCATTCGTCGACGCGATTTTCCAGCATTATGGCGTTCGCATGAGCGTGAAGGACTATGCTGAGCACTCGCTGCAGCATGGCTCCGATGCGGCTGCGATCTCCTATATGCAAATAGAACATGAGGGCCGTACGATCTTCGGCGTTGGTATAAATAAGAATATTGTTGCCGCTTCTTTGGAGGGGATCGTATCGGCACTTAATCGTGTGCGGTCATCCTCAGTTATTTAACAGTATCGGTAGCCTTTTGCTCTCTGTTTCGCCTATAGTGACAGGCTAGGGGCAAGCAAAGAGGTACGATTTGGCAAAATCGGCTGAACGGGTTCGAGTCGATCCGACCGAGATAAGAACGGAACTTGAGCGCATCATATCAAGCAGCACCTTTGCCCGATCTGATCGGGCACGGGGCATGCTGCGCTATATTGTTGAACAAGAGCTGGCAGGCAAAGGCGATTTGCTCAAGGGCTATACGATCGCGCAGGACGTATTCGGGAAATCCGATGATTTCGATCCGGCGATGGACGCTGTCGTGCGCGTTCAAGCGGGGCGGCTGCGCGATCAGTTAGCCAGCTATTATTCGGGTGAAGGGGCTGACAATCCGATCGAGATAACGATACCCCGCGGCACCTATATGCCGCATTTTTCCTACAGGGGGGACGCGGCGGGTGCGCATGCGGAGGAGGTGGTTGATAGTCTCGATTTTGACGCCGACACCGGCACGACACCGCCGATTACCCAAAAACCAAGCGCGGTGCGAATTGAGCCTGACCAGCCGGTCAGTCCCTATATCGTGGCCAATGTCAGGCGGTTTTGGGTCGTCCTGATCTCGATCGTCGTGCTGCTGCTGCTGATTCTTGTCAATCTGCAACAGATCACCAGTTCGGTCCCTGAAGAAACGTCGGGGACCTCACTCCAACAGTTGATCTTGTGGGGTGACTTGCTTGCGCAATCGGGCGCGCTTTGGCTAAACCGGCTGTATATTTGATAGACAAGTCGTGATGGGGACATATTAGCGATTTTGGGTACAGTCATGATGCTGGCGAATCATGACAGGGCGCGATCATGCAAAGACTGATGACCCGACTACTGGCTGCTGTCCTTTTAAGCTATGTCACGGCTGCCCAAGCGCTTGAAGCAGCCTATGTCGAGGCGCTTTCGGAGCGCGAGGCGGTGGTATGGCGCGACATTGTCATCAGCACAGACCGTGTTCTGCCCTATTATCAATTGCCCAGCGCCGAAAATCTGTGGGTGCGCGACGGGCGGCTGACGGCTGAGGCCCAGACCCTCTACCAGGCGATCAATGATGCGCCGGCAGACGGGTTGGTCGCGTCGGACTATTTGCCATTGGCGCTGCGTGATCTCGAGGAGTTGCGCGCCGATGGTGACGAAAGCGGGCTGGAGCTGGCGCTGAGCAACAGTTTCATGGCGCTTGCGCGTGATTTGCACGCGGGCCGGTCCACGCCATCGCTGACGGACCCGGAAATCGTAATCGCGCGCAAGTATGAGGATCCGACGGTCTGGCTCGGCATGGTGCAACGCCAAGGCGTTGAGCAGACTTTGCAGGCTTTGCGGCCGCAGCATGTTCAATATTTTCAACTGCGCCAATTGCTAGGCGGCTATCGGGCTTTGGCAGCGCGCGGGGGTTGGTCAGCAGTGCCGACGGGCGAGGTGCTTAAACCGGGCATGCGCGATGCGCGTCTTATGGCCTTGCGCGATAATCTTGCCGCGCGCGGCTATAGCGGCATAGCCAATGTGGCTGAACAGGATCTCTATGACGACGGATTGGTTCCGGTCGTTGAACATTTCCAAAAGCGGCATGGGTTGGACCAAGACGGTATCGTCGGACCGGCAACGTTGCGCGCGCTCAATGTCACGGCTGAGGAGCGGGTCCGCCAGATCATTGTCAACATGGAACGGTGGCGCTGGTTGCCAGCCGATTTGGGTGATCGCCATGTGTTGGTCAACCAAGCAGGCTTTCAAATGTATACCGTCAATGGAGGGCAGGTTATCGACGAGCGGCGCGTCATCGTTGGTAAGCCTTTCCACCGGACACCGATTTTTTCTGACGCCATTCGCTATGCGGAGTTCAATCCGACCTGGACTGTGCCGAATTCCATCGCGATGCGGGACAAATTGCCTTTGCTGCAAAAAGATCCGACTTACGCAGATCGGAACGGGTTCAGGTTTTATCGCGGCTGGTCCGGCAACGACCCGGAGGTCAGCCCTTATGCGGTCGATTGGAGCAGTGTTTCGGGCCGCACCTTTCCCTATCGGATGGTTCAGCAACCGGGTCCGAAAAACGCGCTGGGCCAAGTGAAGTTTATGTTTCCCAACAAGTTCTCGGTCTATTTGCACGATACGCCGGCGCGGCAATTGTTTGCGCGTACCGGACGGGCGTTTTCGTCCGGTTGTATCCGTGTGCATGAACCGCTTGAATTTGCCGCCATCTTGTTCGGGCTCGATCAGGGTTTGAGCCGCGCCGACATTGACAGCATCATCGCTACGAACCGCATTCAGCGGGTCAACCTTCAGACGCCGGTGCCGGTCCATCTGACTTATTTCACGGCCTGGGTTGATGACAGTGGCGTGCCGTCCTTCTTCAACGATGTCTATGACCGGGACAGCCTGGTCGCGCGGTTACTCTTTGGCGAAGTTTAAGAGACTCGCCAGGCACCGGTTTTTAAGTTAACAAACCATGAACACGAGTATTGCGTGAGGGCTGTCATGGCCAAGAAACCTGACAATGTAGTCTCCAGCGCGCTTGTCGACGCGGTCCGCAAAGTCAGGATCGCTTCGGCTGAGCGCAGCGATGTCGTCGTTGACATGAAAGAGGCGGACCAGGCGCGCCTTGAGATATTAGCGCAATTGCTGCAGCCGGTTTTTGACGATGTTCCCCTTAGCGATGATCGATTTGATTTTGCTATTTCCTCCGGCCTGCAGCCGCGCTTGTGGATTGATGCGACGGCGCATGTGGCGATGGGGCGCGACAGGCGGACCTACCGGTTTGTGCGCGACACACGGATGGGCCGTATCACGCTTGGTGAAAGCAATGATCCGGCACCGATTGCGGACGCGGTAACGACTTATATTGCCGAGCGTTTGCATGAACGCGAATTGGCTTTCGCTGGCGACGATCTCATTTCATTGCGCAACCACGTAATGGAAAACCCGACACGTGGCGATTTCAAGCGTCAGGCGCCGCATAACATTTCTCCGCCACCGGCGGCGCCATTGCCAGCCCCCGCCGCTGCGCCTTTCGCAGCGCAGCCTCAGGAAGCGCGCACAGCTCCACCGCGCCAGATGCCCGCGCATTCTGCGGGCAATTCAAAGCCGGTGAAAGCGACCGAAACCAGCCAGGCCGTGCTTTGGGCGCTGGGGCTGTTTATCATTATCGGTACGTTGATACTGATTTTTGGCGCGCCTCAATAAAGGCGGTTTTCGTCGGTGATTTCCGCACTGCCGCCGATGGTGGTGATCGACCATTCCTCGTGATGGCAGCTATGGGCGCCATTTTTTTCCGCGCTGATCTTGAAAAGGTTGAAAGCGGCTGCCGGTTTGTGGCCGCCTGGTGCCTGGCTGGCGGCCGGTACGCCATAGACCGGCACTTTGCCGTCCGGGCCATTGATGAAATGGCGCTGCGGTAAATGGGTGTGGCCGTGCAGGATCAGTTCGGCCCCTTCTTTTTGAATGACGGATTGAAACCTTGTGATGCCGTAGAGCCTTTGAGCTCTGGAGGCGGCGCCCCAAACCGGCGGGTGGTGGATCAGCACGATGCGAAACAGGCCTTTCTCTCGTCCCTCACGCAGGCTGGCGGCCAAATCATGCGCCTGGCGTCTGCCAAACCGGCCAGCTGCCACGAAGACCGGCGTCGCCACGGCGCTTGAGCAGCCGATAATCTGCACATGATCGCGGACGCGTTGGTAGGGAAAGTCCTGGTTCTCTTTCGGCGCAACGCCGCTATCACCTGTGACCCAGGGCGCCCATTGGCGCAGGCCTTTTTGCAGGGCATGGCGGACATAAGCGTCATGGTTTCCCGGGACGATTGAAATGCCTTCTGCCGGCCCCAGCCCAGCGAGCCAGGCGGCCGTGGTCTCAAATTCTGCCGGAAGGCCAAGATTGGTCAAATCGCCGGTAATGGCGATATGGTCCGGCTTTATCGCTTCCAAGGCATCTGTGAGCGCTGCGAGTGTTGCCGGCCCCATGCTCGCGCCACGGTTGCGCTGCCAATTCACGTAGCCGGTTATGCGTTTTGACAGGAGCTGGCGCCGTTTTACCGGCGGCAATGGCCCAAAATGAATGTCTGACAAATGTGCGAGTGTGAATTGCATGGTTGTGGCATAGCGTTTGTACGTTGGGATGGCTATGGGATGCGATTATGCTCGCGAAAATACGAGATCGCCTTTTCCACGTCTGGTTTCTGATCCGCCGCCCGATGACCTTGGGCGTGCGCGCCATCGCGCTGAACGCGGACAATCATGTGATGCTGGTTAAACACACCTATGTCCCCGGCTGGCATTTGCCTGGCGGCGGTGTTGAGATTGGCGAGACGGCGATTGATTGCCTGGCGCGTGAACTGGCCGAGGAAGCCAATATTGAACTGGGCGAGACACCGGTGCTTGCCGGGTTTTACTTTAATCGTAACGCGTCAAAGCGGGATCATGTGGCGCTTTATCTGTGCCGCGCGGTGAATCAAAGCCGCGCTAAGGAGCCGGACCGGGAGATCGTTGCAGCTGCGTTCTTCGACCCGGCGGCGTTGCCAGCTGACATAAGCAAGGCAACCGCGCGCCGCATCGAGGAATGGCGGTCAGGCAGCGTTCCGGCCAGCTTCTGGTGACAAGGCATCGCGGCCGTGGGCGGTCGTGTAGTCAATGTCGGGGCCGAGCGGCACGATGC
>JBCCRB010000062.1:0-10233 GCA_039208465.1 Pseudomonadota bacterium | reverse complement strand
CGGCTGGGAGACCGTGGTCGAACGCAATCCAGAGGTAATCGTCATCGTCAATTATGGCGATGTCACCGCAGCGCAAAAGCGTGAATTCATGATGACGAACCCTGCCTTTGCCGACCTCGATGCGGTCAAGAATGACCGATTTGTCGTACTTGAATATGTCGAGGCGACACCGGGGCCGCGCAACATTAAGGCAATCCAGAAACTGGCCGCCGGTTTCTGGGGCGACTGACCATGTCGGCATCCACCAGCCAGGCAGGCAGGAAAGGCGCTGCGGCGAGTTTCGTCGCGCGCCCCGCATTGATCGCGGGTGCCACGCTTGTTGTGCTGGTGTTGTCGCTAACAGCGGCTATTGGCGTTGGGGCGGTCTCTGTACCGGCGGCCACC
Organism: Pseudomonadota bacterium; assembly: GCA_039208465.1. Classification (GTDB taxonomy): domain Bacteria; phylum Pseudomonadota; class Alphaproteobacteria; order Rhizobiales; family Rhizobiaceae; genus JBCBDX01. Next base: position 9,849 of record JBCCRB010000062.1, on the reverse strand, counting down.
GTTTGGGGCGTTGTTGCTAATAAGGTTGCACCTGGCTTCATCGAGCAAACCTGGTCGCAGGGCCGCGAGGCGATCGTCTGGGAAATCCGCTTCCCACGCGCGCTGCTTGCGATGATGGTGGGCGCCGGATTGGCGCTTGTCGGGGCGAGCCTGCAGGCGGTGACGCGCAACCCGCTGGCCGATCCGCATCTGCTGGGCATCTCGTCCGGCGGTGCCTTTGGCGCGATCCTTGCGCTGCTACACACTGGTCTGTTTCTCGGCGCGATCACCGTGCCGCTGTTGGCGTTTTTGGGCGCATTGGCAGCGACCCTTGTCGTGCTCGGCGTTGTGCGCGTTGCCGATGCGCGCACCGCCGACCGCCTGGTTCTGGCCGGCGTCGCCGTCTCCTTCATTATCATGGCGCTGGCCAATATTCTGATCTTTTTGGGCGACCCACGCGCCACCCACACGGTGGTGTTCTGGATGCTTGGCGGACTGGGCCTGGCGCAATGGTCTCAGCTCATCTACCCGCTCACCGTTGTTTTCGCGTGCGGTGTATGGTTGTGGATGCACGCGCGGCAACTGAACGCCATGACCGTTGGCGACGAGACAGCCGCCACGCTCGGCATCGCCGTTGACCGCTTTCGCCTGCAGACCTTTGTGGTCGGCGCGATGATCACCGGGGTCATGGTCGCCTTTTCCGGTTTGATTGGTTTTGTCGGGCTGATGGTCCCGCACATTGCGCGTATGTTTGTCGGCGGCGATTATCGCCGTTTGTTGCCTTTCACGGCCCTGTTTGGCGCCATTTTTCTACTCTGGGCAGATATTGTCGCGCGGACCATAATGGCGCCCGAAGACATGCCGATTGGCATCGTAACGGGCCTTGTTGGCGGCGTATTCTTTGTCTGGATGCTAAGGCGGTCAGCGCAAGCAACTTGACGTGATTTTACCCTAGGGCAACGAAGTTTTTACCGCTCCGCGCCATGCTGTCAAAACGCAGTGTTTGGAGTAAGCGTACGTGGCGGAGTTTGCGAAGATCCAGCCATCGGGTCCCGTTTGGGTGCCCGAGGCCTTAGAGGAGCCTGTTTTTGTCACCCGTCCGCGGATGCCGGAAAAGGCGGCTTATAAGCAAGCCATTGACCGCCTTTGGGACAATAAATGGCTGACCAACAATGGTGAATTTCATCGTGCGCTTGAAACCCGCCTGCAAAACTTGGTCGGTGAGGGCGAGGTAGCGTTGACCGCCAACGGCACGCTGTCACTGCTGCTGGCATTGAAGATTGCGGGCGTGGAGCCTGGCAAGAAGATCATCACGACACCCTTTACATTTGCCGCAACGACGCACGCGATCGATTGGGTCGGCTGCGAACCGGTCTTTGCCGATATTGACCCGGTCACCGGCAACATTGATCCGGCCATCGTTGCCAACCTCGTTGATGAGGATGTGGCAGCCGTGTTGCCCGTCCATGTGTTTGGCACACCCTGCGATCATGGCGCGCTACAGGCCATCTGCGACGATGCCGGCATGCCACTGGTCTATGATGCAGCCCACTCCTTTGCGACAAAGCTTGACGGTCGGTCCGTTTTTGCCCTGGGAACGGCTTCGGCGACGAGCTTCCACGCCACAAAGCTTTTTTCCACAGCCGAAGGCGGCGCTGTGTTCGTGCGCAGTCGCGAAGAAAAACAGCTCTGCGACCGGTTTAAGAATTTCGGCATTGCCAGCCAGGACAAAATTGAACGATCCGGCCTGAACATGAAAATGAGCGAGTTCCACGCCGCCTTCGGTTTGCTTGGCCTCGATGGCGTTCAACACGAAATCGAACAGCGCCAGGCCATCGCGACGACCTACATGGCGCGCCTTGCGGGCATCGACGGCATCCGTGCCGTCACCACTGGCATAGGCTTTGAACCCAACTGGTCCTATTTTGCGATCTGCGTTGACGAAAAACGCGCCGGGATATCGCGCGATGATTTGTTCGACGCGCTCGCCGCTCTGACTATCCATTGCCGCAAATACTTCTATCCGCTGACATCACACACGCCGGCCTATGCCGTTCTGGAAACGGCAGGCGAAGGCAATCTGCCGGTCGCCCATCGCTTTGAACGCGAAGTCATGTGCCTGCCGATCTTTGGCGATTTACCGCTATCGAGCGCTGGATACATCGCCGATGCGATCCGCGCGCTGGTTGGCTATCCGCCCATATCTAACCGCGGCACGCTATAGAGAAGGCACATTTCGGTAATGTTCTTTATCATTGGAAATCCGCGCAGTGGGACGTCGCTCCTACGCTTGTTGCTGACAACGAACCCGGCAATTCATGTGCCGCCGGAATGCGGCTTTATGGCCTGGTGGGCGAAGAAATATCACGATGTGGATCTTGCGAACGACCCATCGCGGGTTGAGGCCCTAACCGACGATATTGTGTCATCGAAAAAGTTCGAATTCTGGGACATGTCGCGAGAAGATGTGGCCGCGGCCATACGCCAATCCGAAAACCGTGATTATGCGAGCCTCACCCGGCACCTTTATACCACTCACGCTACCACGGCCGGTAAGCCGGAAGCTTTAATCGGCGACAAGAACAATTTCCATGTCGGCCATGTGCCACAGCTCGACAGCCTGCAGCCGGGCTCGAAATTCATCCATATCATCCGAGACGGGCGCGATGTGGCTGCGTCTTATATGGCGCTGAACAAGGCGGCCGATACTGCCACCTCGCAATATTATCCCAAGCTTGCACAAACGATCGATCGCGCGGCCGACGAATGGGCTGGCAATATCATGACGGTGCGCCGTGCGTTCGCCGCACTGGCGCAGGACCAATGCATCGAAATACGCTACGAGGATCTGGTTGCCGACACCGTGTCGGTCCTGCAACGCGTCTGCGCGTTTCTCGGCGTCGCTTACGACCCGCACATGCTCAACTATCACGAGCACAACAAAGCGCAGGGTCTCGAGCCGGCGGAGTTCGGCGCGTGGAAGAAACGCACCTTTCAAGCCATTGATGCCAGTGCCATCGGACGCCATGGTGAGCTTGGCGAGGAGGCGATTGCCAACTTCAACATGATCGCCCGCGAGCCGCTTGCGCTCTACGGCTATCTGTGACCGAGGCGCCGATGCTCGTTTCGATCGTCATTCCCGTTTTCCGCAACGCGCAATCGCTTGATGAGCTGCACGAGCGCATCGTGGCAGCCATCAAGGCCGCCGGCGATGCCGACTATGAGATCATCTATTGTGATGATGGATCCGACGATCAGTCGCTTGTGGTCCTCAGCAACATCCACAAGCGCGATCCGGGCGCGGTCATTGTCAAGCTGTCGCGCAATTTCGGGCAGCATGCAGCCAACGCGGCTGCTTTTGAACATGTGCGCGGTGACATCGTGGTCAACATGTCAGCCGACTTACAGGACCCGCCGGAAGTCATCACCGAACTGATCGGCAAGGTCCGCGAAGGCAATGACATTGTTCTGGCAACCCGCAAAAAAACCGATGAAACGCCTTTCCGCAGGTTTACGTCCTGGTTTCACTACCGCCTGGTACGGATTTCGCTGCCGACCTACCCAACCGGCGGCTTTGACTTCTGGGCGGTTAATCGGCGCGCGTTCAAGGCCTTTCGTTCCTTTACCGATATCAACCGCCGCAACCAGATAGACCTCTTGTCGATCGGCTTTAAAGTGGCTGAAATCCCTTACGAAAAACGTAAGCGAAAACACGGCAAATCCCAGTACAATTTCGTCAAACGCCTGGACATTTCGCTCAGCCAGATTTTTTCCACGGCGACCTGGCCGATGCGGCTCGCCGCTTTTTTCGGCTTCCTCTTCACCATATCGGGCTTCTTGTATGCCCTTTACCTGATCATCGGCTTTTTCTTTCGCGAGACCGCCCAGCCCGGCTGGACTTCAGTGATTGTTATTATCCTGCTGGTAGGAGGCATCAACAGTCTGATGATCAGCCTGATGGGCGAATATATCTGGCGCATTTACTACGAGACGAAACGGCGCCCGCTGTTTTTCGTCGATACGATTTTGGACCGACGCACAGGAGTTTCCGATGACAGCGTTTCCTGACAAGGCAGATTCGCAAGACAATTATGCATTTGGCATGGATTGGGGCGGCGACGAGGTGTCGATCGGCTCACTGACCAACTATCGTCGTTATCAGTATAATCTGGTTGCTGATCACATCGGCCGCAATGTGCTGGAGGTCGGCAGTGGTGCCTCACGCTCTTTCACCAGGCTGGTCGTCGACAACAAGCCTGACCTTGAGCGCATGCTGTCCATCGAACCTTCACAGGTGCTTTGGGAGAAATACAAGACGCTCGGCAATCATGGTTTTCCCGATAGTGTGACGTTTGATAGCAAGGATCTGTTTGATCTCGATGTTGCCGAGACAGGTGACTTTGACACGGCCCTATTCATTCATGTGCTCGAACATATCGAGGACGATCGCGGTGCTCTCAATCATACGCATGGCCTGTTGGAAGATGGCGGACGGGTGCTGATTGAAGTGCCGGCCCTGCCGTTCCTGTTTTCCGTCCATGATGAAATGCTTGGCCATTACCGGCGCTACAACAAGCAAATGCTCAAAAGCGCGATCGACCCGGACCTCTATGAGATTGAGGACATGTGGTACAATGATCTCATCGGGGTTCTTGGTTCGCTTTATTTCTTCAAGTTCCGCAAGATGAAACTGAAGAGCGAGCAGGGTGTCGACGCGATCCAGCGCGAAGGCAAGATCTACGATCAATATCTGATCCCCTTTCAGCAGCGCATCGAACGCTTTATTCGCCCGCCACTTGGCCTCAGTCTCAACGCTGTTCTCAGAAAAAAATGAGCATGGTGGACCGGCTACTGAAGTTCTTCACCGTTGGAGGTGTGACCACGCTTTTTGGTGTCACACTTTACGGGCTGCTACTGCTGGTCCTCAATGCAAACCTATTTCTTGCCTATGTGATTGTCTTTGCGGCGTCGGTCACCTTTTCTTATTTTCTCAACGCGCGCTTCAATTACCGCATCGCGCCGAGCCTACGCACCTACATCCACTATGTCCAAAGCTATGCCGTCGGCTTTGCCGCCGGATTTGTTTTGATCACCATATGTAAAGCGCTGGCTGTGCCGTTGGCCGATTTCTGGATTGCAATGCTCTCCATCCCGTTTCGCTTCGCGATCACCTTTCTGCTCGCTGATCGCGCCATGGTTGCGCGGGAACCGGCAGAACCGCATGTCAAAACAAAATAGGCCGGACCGGCCGCTTCGTATTTGCTCTGAACAGCCCTTATGAATCGCCGCGACACCGGCATTTGATGACAGCAGGCAACTGCAGCTATCGCGGGTAGTACTCCCTTCGCCACAGCCTCAGGGTGTTTTTGCTGATTAATCGGCCCGTTTCTGGGCCGCGTTAAGCACTTGTCAACGCAGAATTTGTCATTGTTGCGCATGGTTTACGGCTGGTGAATCCGGCTCAAACGCAGCGGCGACGTCCTGCCAAGGTTTTTGAACATGAGCACGCAATCAATCGAGCAAGATCTCTACGGCGAAGTTTTATCGCGGTTCGGCAAGGAACCGGCAAATGCGTTGGGATTTGCCGATACAGGGTGGGTATGGGAAACCGATGCCGATCACCGCTTTGTCTGGTTTTCTGATACGTTCGAGGATGTTACGGGTCTGTCGCCCTACGAATTGGTGGGCAAGAGCCGTGTTGAATTGCTCAATGCAAGCCATCGCGAGGATTTGCGTACCGTCGCCCACATTCACGATCTGAAGTCGCACAAGGCTTTTCAGGACTTCCTCTACCATTTCAAAGGGTCGGGCGATGAATCGCGCTGGCTGGTCGTCAGCGGCGAACCGCGTTTTGACCCGTCCGGCAATTTCCTCGGCTATGTCGGCATCGGGCGCGATGTCACGAAGATGTTTCAGATCCGCTCCAGCCTCGAGGCGATGCAGGATGAGCTGGATGAGAAAAACGAGATCATCCGCTCAATTTGCGAGCATGTCGATATTGGTATTCTGGTTCTTGATCCGAAAGACAATCTGGTTATCGCCAATGCCCGCCAGCGTGAAATCTTTGAGATGCGCGATGAGCAGGTGCCTGTTGGCACACCGCTGCGCACCTATCTGGAACGCCTTTACGATAGCGGCCACCGCGAAGCAGATGGTCAGGAAGAACGGTCGGCTCAGGTCGAAAAATGGCTTGAAAACTACACCGGTGAAAAAGTCAGTTTCGAAACCGAGCTCGCTGACGGCCGGATCATCTATATGCGTAACCAACGTTTGCCGAACGGCTATTTCATCGGCATCCGGCGCGACATTACAGATATCAAGGTCAATAAGACCAAGCTGGCTTCAACGGAAAACCAGAACGCCTTGTTCCGTGAGATTCTCGACAATGTGGAGGTCGCGATCTACGCCAAGGACGATAAGCTGCGTCTGACCTATGCCAATGAGGCCTGGTCTGATCTTTCCGGCATCAAGCTCGAAGAGGCGATGGGCAAGACCGATATGGATTTCTTTGGCAAGGCCGGGCTGTCCATGATGGATGATGATCGCAGCGTTCTGGCAACCGGTGAAACAGTTACCCGTGACGAAACCATCACCGCAGCTGACGACCAGGTACGCCATTGTTTTGCCCGCAAAAGCCTGATGCGCGGCAAGGACGGCGCACAGCACGTGATCGGCTCAACGACCGACGTGACCCATGTGCATGAATTGCGTAGCGACATGGAAGCCATCATCGCCAACATGGAAATGGGCGTTGTCCTGGTTGATGAAGACCTCAACTGCCTGGTGATTAATGATGCCTTTCACCGCATTCACGACACCCGCGCAGAAGATTTTGGCGATGCGCTCAATTTCCGTGATTTGATCGAAGCCAACCGCCGCACCGGTTATTATGATATCCCGGACGACACATGGACGGGCTACGTCGAAAAGCGCCTAGAGGCGATCCGTCAAGGCGATGGCGCGCCCATCGAGCGTGAAACCAAAAACGGAAAAACCTTCATTTACACCATACGGGCGCTTTCATCCGGCAAGCGTCTGGTTACCTACTTCGACATCAGCGAACGCAAGGAACGTGAAGATGCGCTCGCCCAGGCCATGGAGCGCACCCGGATCGCCGAGCAGGTCTTCAACTCGCTCGATCAGGGCATCCTCGTCAAGAATTCTGATCTTGAGATCATCTTCGCCAACAAGCGCTTTGCTGATCTCCACAACGCGCATATTCCCGACTTCATCGGCAGGCGGGCAACGGACTTTTTTGGTGAAGAAGCGCTGGAATATGAGGCAACAGAGCGCGAAACGCTCCAGACCGGCAAGATTGTCGAGTTAACCGAAGACTATGAGGAAGACGGGCAGCCACGCCGGCGCCTCGTTCATAAATCGCGTGTGGAGACAGAAAACGGCAGACCCTATGTGGCGATCACGCTGACCGATATCACCGAGATCAGAAATCGCGAGCACGCCTTGGAGCTGGCCGAAAAGAAGGCCCAACTCTCTGACCGCGCAAAGTCAGAATTCCTTGCCAACATGAGCCATGAAATTCGCACGCCCATGAACGGCGTTCTCGGGATGGCCGAGCTTCTGGCAAAGTCGGATTTGGATCCAAAGCAGAAAACCTTCATCGACATCATCGTCAAATCAGGCAACGCGCTGCTGACGATCATCAATGATATCCTCGATTTCTCCAAAATCGACGCCGGCCAATTGGTCTTGGATCCAGCCCCGTTTAATCTGCGCGAGTCGATTGAGGATGTTGCTACCTTGGTCTCCACCAAGGCCAAGGAAAAAGACTTAGAACTGATCGCCCGCGTCGCGCCGGATTTGCCTGATACATTCATCGGTGATGTCGGCCGCTTCCGGCAGATCATCACCAATCTGATGGGCAATGCCGTCAAGTTTACCGAGCAGGGCCATGTACTGATCGACGTCTCAGGCCGTGAAACGGGTTCCGGCTACCTTCTCGAATGCAGAATAACCGATACCGGCATCGGCATTCCGCCCGACAAGCTGAACACCGTCTTTGAAAAATTCTCGCAGGTCGACACCTCCGCCACCCGGCGCCATGAAGGCACCGGCCTGGGCCTCGCTATCACATCCAAACTGGTGGAGATGATGGGCGGCAAGGTCGGCGTGGAAAGTGAAGTTGGCGTTGGGTCAACCTTCTGGTTCGCCATTGAACTGCCGTTTGAAGTCAACGCCGCGCGCAGAAAAAAGAGCATTCCGGTCGACGTGTCCGGTTCGCGGGTGCTGATCATCGACGACAACCCGGTCAACCGCGACATCCTCATGGAACAGATGGCGGCCTGGGACTTTGATGCGTTTGCCGTTGAGAGCGGTGCCAAAGGTCTGGCCATGCTGAAACAGGCAGCCCTCGCGGGAAGCCAGGCCGATATCGCGATCGTCGATTTTCAGATGCCGCATATGACCGGTGATGAGGTGATCCGGCAAATCCGTGGCGATGAGCTTATCGGCAACCTGCCGATCATTTTGCTGACATCTGTTGATCAGGCGATGCAGCCCGCCATGCTGCGTGAGTTGAAAGTTGATCACCATCTGCTCAAGCCTGCCCGCTCCTCGCAACTGCTTGAGTGTATTGTCAGCGCACTGCAAAGCCGGCAGGACCAGCAGGTTGACGTCGCCGAAGGTGACGACGCCATCCAAGACGAGGCCGCGCTCGCCTGGTTGAGAGGACTGCATGCCGCAAGCAGTAAACCTGCCAACAAGGCCTCAGTCACCGCTAGCGAGGATAGGGCGCCTGCGCCAAAACCCGCCATCACCCCGCCACCGCAAACGCCAGTAGAAGCGGAACCGAAGCCTATCGAAAGCGTTGCGCCGGCCCCCAAACCGGTCAATGCCGAGGCGGCGACGCGTACGGTCGAAGTCCTCATCGCTGAGGATAACGAGGTCAACCAGCTGGTTTACGGTCAAATATTTGCCCAGCTCGGCTATACCTATGAGATTGTCGATAATGGGCAAAAAGCAGTCGACGCCATGTCGCGGCTGAACCCCGCGATTGTGCTGATGGATGTGTCAATGCCCGTGCTCAACGGTATCGAGGCGACCGAAATCATCCGCAGGGACATCAGTGCCGAGGTGCCGATTATCGGTGTGACAGCGCACGCGCTGAAGGGCGATCGTGAAAAATGCCTGGCTGCTGGCATGTCCGACTATTTGCCCAAACCCATTAGCCCGGACCGGTTGGCGGAAAAGCTGGAACAATGGTGGCCGAACGACAATCAAGCGTCGAGCGCCAAATTTTAGGCGCCGACAGGTCTTCTCGTGTTTGGTTAAACCCGCATTGCGCCGCGATAGGCATCGCGTAGATAGCCCAGCGTGTCCATCTCGTCGGCTGGCTTGCCGAAGAAATAGCCTTGCCCGTTCGCGCAACCGAACTCGACCAGGCGACTGACCGTCTCTTCCTCTTCAATACCTTCGGCGACGACATCCATGCCAAGGCCATCGCACATGGCCAGGATCGCTTTCACGATATGCTCTGACGGGCGGTCGCTCAACAATTCGGCGATGAACGCGCGGTCGATCTTCAACTTGTCGAATTTTATATCGCGCAGGCGTCCGAGCGATGATTGCCCGGTCCCAAAATCATCCAGCGAAACCCGGATGCCGGCTGCCCGCAAATCCTCAATGATCTTGGTCGCCGAGGTCGGGTCTGTCATCACACTGGTTTCGGTGATTTCCACCTCAAGCCGGTTGGGTGCCAACCCGGCGCGGTTCAAAATGGACAGGATTTGAAGCCCGGTATTGGCATCGACAAGTTGCGATGGCGACAGGTTGAAAGCCAGAAACATGTCATCCGGCCATTGCGCTGCCGCTTCCGCCGCTTTGCGCAACACCAGATTCGACATGGCGGTGATG
>JBCCRB010000061.1:0-10403 GCA_039208465.1 Pseudomonadota bacterium | reverse complement strand
TCGATCCGATCGATGGTTTGCGGCACTTGCGCCTCGGCAGTTGCCTGCGGTTCATCCACCAACACTGCCTCACTCTGCCGGTCGCCGGGCGCATCGAAGACAGCCGTTTCCCGGTTATCAAGAGCGGTCCAATTATCCGGCGCGAACGGATCGACAAACTCGATGGCCGTCTCTGCATCGGTCAGCGCTTCACCGACCAATTGTTCGGCCAGCGCTTCTTCAAGCGCCGCCTCGGCCAGACCCTGACTGGCCAGGATTTCGAGCACCGTCATCGGGTAGGCAAAAAACTCTGTGTCGGTGAAGGCCTGCGTGGGTCCGGTTACCGCACCAGCGCCGGCACTGTCATCTGTCGGGTCGGACGGGTCGGTCGGCAGATTTTCCCCGCTATTATCGGGCTGCGAACTGCCACCCGGATCGCTCAAACCGCGTGTACTTTTATTGCGGTCAACCAGTTTGACCGGATTGAAATAGCTGGCAACGGCCTTCTTGGTTTCCTCATTGGCCGCGTTGACGAGCCAGAGCACAAGAAACAGCGCCATCATTGCTGTCATGAAGTCGGCAAACGCAATCTTCCAGGCGCCGCCATGGTGCCCGTCATGATCATCGCCGCCGCGCCGGACAATGATGATTTCCTGTTTCTCTTCACTCATCCGGCAAACGCCCTTTCAAAAGCATCGCGGATTTCCGCTGAACGCGTCGCAATGGTTTGACTGTCATAATTGGCGGAAAGCTCGGTCGCGCCCTCGCGCATGATGAACTGGACCCGATTGCCCGCCTCATCATCAAGTGCTGCTGTTAACCGATCAATCAGGTGCTTCGGCCCGGACACCACGACGGCACCGCCAAGCTGTTGACCGAGCAGCGCATCGATCTCTGCCGCAAACGCCGCAATTGCTTTTTCCAGATATCTCTCATCCACCAAATCGCGCAGCGGCCCGGCAATCACCGCACATAGCTCATCGCTGACCCGGGCGACGAGATCAGCCTCCAACCGCTCAATCGATGCCAAGAAATCTTCCGGCAAAACAGAACCCGTTGGCGCCGGCAGCACCTGTTCCGGGGGAGGCTGTGCCGCATTTTCTTCGCCAATCGGTACCGCATCGCCAACAGGTAAAGTGGGCTCTTGTAGCGTCGGTGCAACCGACCCCTCCGGCACTGCGTCGGGAGGCGGCGCGGCATCCTCCCTCAATTCTTCGATGGGCATTTCTGGCACAGGCCCAGGAAAGCCATCATCAAATGATGCCTCACCAATCACATCGCCGGCACCATAGGCATCCACGGCCCCGAGAGCGGCGTCCTCATCTGTTTCATCGGCGAAGCGTTCCGGATCATCCGCCAGCAGCGTTTCGTCATCACCGAACGCAGGATCCAGCGCTTCATCATGCAGATCCTCATCGAGCGGTCGCTCGGCCCCCAAGGGACGGAAATCATCTGCTGACCCCTCGGACCTTTTTTGCCGGTCACGGGTCAAGGAGCGGAAGCGCGCGGATTGGGCCTCCCGGACAGGACCTGCCAAACCGCTGACCAAAGGCCTGAAGGTGAACGGCGGCACGCTCATCACGCAGCATCCTCATAGCGAACCCATAGGCGCAGAACCCGGGCTGCCCGCTCGGGATCCATATCAACGATTTGCGCCACACGGTCTTCAGGCGCCGCACCTGGCAGTTGCGGTGGTAATAGCGGTTCCGGCTGTGCCTGCTGGTACGCCATGTTCATCCCTGCTTCGGGTGTACTGGCGGGGTGCGGCAATGCTTGCTGCGGCACGGAATTATCGGCAAGCGCAGCCGGCGCTTCCTGCCCGCCATCGCCGATTTGCGCCATGCCTGCTTCCGCCTGCGGCCGTTCACGCGACAAGGCCGCCAAAAGCGGCGCCATGCCAAAGCGCAGCACCAGCCACACCGCCACGACAAAGGCGATTGAATTGACCAAAGTCCCCACGTGCTGAAGGAGCGAGACCGTCACGCCGCTGACAGAACCGGTTTCCAAGTCAACATCGGTAAACGGCACGGCCGACAATTCGATCACATCACCGCGTTGCTCCAAAAGGCCGGCTGATGCGGAGATGACTTGCCGTAGCGTGGCCAATTGCGCGTCAATCTCGCTCTGGCTCGCCCCTGCGCCCAAATCATCGAGCAGTCGGGCCCGGTTAACGACCACCGCAATCGACAGCCGCTCGATCTCATAATCATTGGAGACCGTGGCAATCCGCTTGCTGTTGAGTTCATAGGTCGTGGTTTCCTCAAGCCGCTCGCTCTGCTCCGAAGAAGCCGGCCCACCGCCAGCCGCGCTCACCTCATCGACGATATTTTGCTCAACGGTCACCGCCTCCGCGCCTGACTGCGAATTGGCCGTCGTCTCGTTGCGCACCGTCTGCACCGACCGCTCGACTCGCGATTCCGGGTCAAAAACCGTCTCTTCGATTTGCTGCTGATCGGTGGAGACAAGCGCCTGCACGCTGACGCGGAAATTGGTATCGCCGAGATAGGAACGCAGTGTCCGGCCGATACTGTCGGACACATTGTCTTCAATGCTCCGCTGCAACGACAATTTTCCCGATGATTGGCCAAAATCACCGGCATCGCCTGTCGCCAGCACCCGCCCGGTCGCATCCAGCACTGTCACGCCGTCAACTTGCAGTCCTGGCACCGCGGCGGCCACCAGATGGCGGATCGCCTTGGCCACTTCATTTTCCGTATTGCCGGTAAATCGCACGACCACAGAAGCCTTCGCCGCATCCTGCGAAGAGCGGAAGCGCCTTTCTTCGGCAAGACCCAAATGCACCCGCGCCGAACGCACGCCCTTGATCGCCTGGATCGAGCGCGCAATCTCACCCTCCAACGCGCGCACCCGTGTGACCTCCTGCATAAAGGCGGTCAGGCCCAGCGACCCCAGATTGTCAAACAGTTCATACCCGGAATTTGAGCTACTCGGCAGGCCGCGCTCGGCCAGCACCATGCGGGCGCGCGTCATCGAAGCAGGTGTTGCCAAGATCGATGTCCCATCCGCGCTGATGTCATAGGCGATCCCCGCCTCTGACAGCGCTGCGCCCATCTCGGTGACTTCGGTCGAATCAAGCCCGACATAAATTGGCGTGTAAGCCGGCCGGTTCAAATAGATCGAGCCGATCAAAAGCCCGGCTGTGAGAAAAACGCCAATTGCCCCCAACGCGGCAAGACGCCCGGCACCAAGCTGCCGAAGTTGCGCAAGTGCTTTTTGCAATCCATCCAACGGTCAAGTCTCCAGCTTGGCCAAGGTGTAGCGCGCCAAACTTGCGTCAGCGTTGGCATGATGCTCTTGGGCCCGGCTGGAACGCACAAAAAAACGCCGTCAGGCAAACTGACGGCGGTTTGGATTTTCAGAAAACAGGTGAGTTGATTACTGGAACAGCGACAGGATGATCTGCGCGTTACCATTGGCAATCGAGAGCGCCTGCACACCAAGCTGCTGCTGCACCTGTAGCGCCTGCAGCCGGGTTGATTCTTCGCTCATATCGGCATCGACAAGCTGGCCGATACCCCGCTCAATCGCGTCCATCAGGCTGCTGACAAAATTGGCCTGCATCTCAATGCGCGATTTATACGCGCCCAGATCAGAGGCCGATGTCGTCATGTTCAACAGCGCTGAATCGACATGGGAGATCATCGCATCAACAACCGTGTCGTCGACAGTGGGCAACGTGATGTCGAGGGTCAGCACCGAATAGACCACATTGACCGCCGGTGTCGCGCCATTGGCCGTGGTGTATTCGGTATCAAGAATACCGGACTCATCGTCGATATCGATCAGCTCAATCCCGGTCGTGTCCACCTCGATAGTGGCAACCGAAACGGACCCGTCATCAGCGCGGCTGAACGAAGAAACGATGCTTTTTTCCGCCTGGTAGTTGGTACTACCGGAATCAACCGATAACCAGTTTTCGCCGGAAAAGGACGCTGAATCAGCAATTGAACGTAGCTGCGCTTGCAGTTCGGTCAGTTCCGACTGGATCTTTGTCCGGTCAACACCCGGTTCGCGCGCGGCGACCAGTTTGGATTTGATTTCGTCGACGACTTCGATCGCGCTGTTGGTCGCCGTATAAGCGATATCGATCTTCGCAGCGCCTAGCCCAAGCGCATCCTGCACCGTGGCGAGCGCCGAATTATCCGAGCGCATCGTGGTGGCAATCGACCAATAGGCGGCATTGTCGGCAGCTTCAGCAACGTCAAGTCCGGTGGATATACGGCTTTGCGCCGTCTCCATCGCCTGGTTCGTTGCTTGCAACGACTTCAGCGCGGTCATCGCTGCTGTGTTTGTCAGAATACTAGACATAATGTTTCCCCAGCCAAGGCACCGAGGCTATGGAGAACCGCGGCCAAATACTCAGCTACTGGGGCAAGATTATTGCTAGTGTTATCGGTCCGCCTGTTCGCTGCGATTTCAGCATTAGGCGATGAAGCTTGCGCGAAGCTTGAAAAAAAAGTGGCCGCACGAAGGCGGCCCAATCAGGGTTATGCTTTTAAACTTAACGGAAGAGACCCAGAATGTTCTGTGCGTTACCGTTGGCGATCGACAGGGCCTGAATGCCCAGCTGCTGTTGCACCTGCAGTGCCTGCAACTTGGTCGATTCTTCAGTCATGTCTGCGTCAACCAGCTGGCCGATACCACGGTCAATCGCGCCCATCAGGTTGGACACAAAATCCGTCTGCATGTTGATGCGCTTCTTGGAGGCACCAAGGTCAGCAGCCGCTGTTGTCATCGACTGAAGCGCTGTCTCAACACCGGTAATCATGGCGTCAATGTCAGCATCGGTGACGGTAGCGCCCGAAATGTCCAGGGTGGCAACCGTTGCTGTCAGTGTGACAGGCGGCGTTGCACCATCGTCACTGTCCAAGTTGAATTCTGCGTCCAGAATACCGGTTTCACCTGCCGTGCCGTTGGCGTCAAACAGAGCAGTTGTTGATTTGTCAACGCTCAGTGTGGCGACAGAAACGGAACCATCGGCAGCACGGTTAAAGGAAGCAACAATGCTTTCCGTGTCGCTGTAACCGGTTGCACTGGAGTCAACGCTCAGCCAGTTTTCACCGTTAAAGGAAGCGGAACTTGCAATCGATGTCAGCTGTTCCTGCAATTGGGTGATTTCAGCCTGGACCTTGGAACGGTCAACACCGGGCTCACGCGCGGCAACCAGCTTGGTCTTAATTTCGTCGACAACTTCGATCGCACTGTTGATACCGGTATAAGCGACGTCAACTTTTGCGGCACCAAGGCCAAGGGCGTCCTGGACGGTACCAAGCGCGGCATTGTCGGAGCGCATTGTTGTGGCGATTGACCAATAAGCCGCGTTATCGCTGGCTTCGGCAACCTCAAAACCTGTTGAAATACGCGACTGTGTCGTCGCCATTGCTGCATTTGTTGATTGCAGCGACTTAAGTGCGGTCATCGCCGCAGTGTTCGTCATGATGCTGGACATGGTTGTCCCTTCAAATTGAAATGAAGCGGGACATTCCGGGGCAACCGGTCTCGGCGGGCGGTCTCATACCAATACGCAGGGCGTATTCGCCGTGGATGCGGTTTCTACGGCAATTCATTTAAAGAAACGTATACAAGGTTTGAAAAGCATTTGAATAAAATGCCGGCCCAGCGTTTTTTTAGATTTGCGCCATGAGCGCAT
This sequence comes from Pseudomonadota bacterium, assembly GCA_039208465.1. Taxonomy (GTDB): domain Bacteria; phylum Pseudomonadota; class Alphaproteobacteria; order Rhizobiales; family Rhizobiaceae; genus JBCBDX01. Next base: position 4,753 of record JBCCRB010000061.1, on the reverse strand, counting down.
CAATGTGAAGGCGCGCGCAATCGATCACCGCAAACGGCGTGTCAGTCCCATCAAACATCACATTGAGATCAGTCCCGCCCAAAAGAATGCCTTGAGCACCCGCCTTTTCCATCGCAAGCGCTGCCCGCTCAAACACATCACGCGCTTGCGCTGTGGGTTTGCCGGAACGAGCCAGCGCCACATAGGCGTCATGAACTTGGCTGAGCGCTTCGCCTTGTGGCGCCACGACAGTCACGGGCGCAAGCTTGCCAAACATGCCAGAGGCCATCACCGTGTCGGTACCCAATATCCCAACCGTTGTGAAACCATTCTTATGCAACCAGTCTGACAGTATTTTCGTCAGATCAATGACCGGCAAGCATGCGTCTTCCGCAAATTCATCGATACAGAAATGCCCCGAGATGGATGTAACAACGACACATTGCGCGCCAGCACTTTTCAATCGGTCGGCGAGACGGTGATAGATCGCGCATTGGTCGGCAACCCGGTTTTCCGCCATATTGCTGAGAAGCGTTGTCGTATCCGCATGCACCATTGTAAGGTCAAGCGCGTGGCCCATTGCTGCGGCTTGCTCGATGATCTGGCGATAGTAGAAATCAGTCGCCGCCGGCCCAATGCCACCAATCAAACCGATATGCATAGCGGCTACCCCTTATCAGCTGGCGCGGCCGTCAACCGACAATCCGGTTAAAACGGCACGCAACACGGGTACTCGGTAAACGATTGCACATGTCCGTCAATAACCATCCGCTATGGCAATCACACCGCCAGCGCAGTAAGGCTCTCAGCCGAACCAATCCTTGCTGCACGCCGCCATCCGACAGTGCGCCTACAAGAAGCAACGGCCCTGCGCGTCATGACCAACCGACCTGCAAATGATCGCCACGCCAATCTGGTCGGCAGCGTCTGGATGATCACGGCGATGGCCTTGTTCGCTATCGAAGATGCATTCCTGAAAGCCGCATCGCAGACATTGTCGGTCGGCCAAGTGCTTTTCCTGTTTGGCCTCGGCGGCGCTCTGGTTTTTGCCCTGGTGCTGCGTGCTAAGGGTGAGCCGCTTTTTGTCCCTGATGTCGTCTCCCGCCCGATGCAAATCCGGGCAGTCTTTGAAATCACCGGTCGCCTGTTTTACGTGCTGGCCATTGCGTTCACCCCGCTCTCATCAGCAACGGTGATCTTGCAGGCAACACCTTTGGTCGTTGTTGCGGGCGCGGCCTTGATCTTCGGCGAACGGGTCGGCTGGCGCCGATGGACCGCGATCTTCTTGGGCCTGCTTGGTGTCGTGATCATCATCCAGCCGGGCGCCGACAGTTTCTCCGCCCTCTCAATATTGGCCATCATTGGCATGGTGGGCTTTGCCGGGCGTGATCTGGCAAGCCGCGCCGCGCCCGCCACCCTGAGCACGCCCATGCTCGGCCTTTACGGCTTTCTCGCCATCATCATCGCCGGCGTGCTGTATGCCCCGTTCGAGGCCAAACCGTTTATCGTCCCAAGCGGCAGCGCTCTCACGTTCATGGCCGGTGCCGTGCTCGCCGGGGCTGCCGCCTATGCCTTCCTGATGAAAGCCATGCGCACGGGTGACGTCTCGGCAGTCACGCCGTTTCGCTACACCCGCCTGCTGTTCGGGATCGGGCTTGGCGTCGCCCTATTTGGCGAGACCATCAACCTGGCGATGATCATCGGCGGCGGCCTGATTGTCCTGTCCGGTCTCTTCATCGTCTGGCGGGCCAGACCCCGCTGAACCAGCGCCAAACCCGGCTGCGATCTTCCGCTTGCCAGCCAACGTCAATATCTTTACCGTCTGGTCAAAAATTAGACGGGATCCTGCAAGTTCGACCTATCACGGAGATTGATATGACAAAGAAAACTTCACGCATTGCGGATTTCGGAGCAACGCGCCGCCAGGTGCTCAAGGCCGGCATGTTGGGGGCAGCGGCCCTTTCAGCGCCCGCCATCATCGGGCGCGCATCAGCACAAACACCGCTGAAGGTCGCCGCGATTTACACCGTACCGGTTGAACAGCAATGGGTCAGCCGCATTCATGTGGCCGCCACGGCCGCCGTTGAACGCGGCGAGATCGAATATGTCTTCTCCGAGAGCGTCTCGAACAGCGACTATGAGCGTGTCATGCGCGAATATTCAGAAGCTGGCCATGATCTGATCGTCGGCGAAGCTTTCGCGGTTGAAGACGCGGCACGGCAAGTCGCCAGCGACTATCCCGATACCGCCTATTTGATCGGCTCAAGCTTCAAGCCGCGCGATGGCGATCCGGGCAATTTCGCTGTCTTCGACAATTACATCCAGGACGCCTCCTACCTGACCGGCATCATTGCCGGGTCGATGACGGAGAGCAAAAACATTGGCATGGTTGGCGGTTTCCCGATCCCCGAAGTCAACCGGCTCATGCATGCCTTCATGGCGGGCGTCCGCGAAAAAGCGCCCGACACAAGCTTCCAGGTCGCCTTCATCGGCTCCTGGTTCGACCCGCCCAAGGCCAAGGAAACAGCTTTTGCGCAGATCGATGCCGGCGCCGACATCATGTATGCCGAACGCTTTGGCGTCTCCGACGCAGCGCAGGAACGCAATTTGTTGGCGATCGGCAATGTCATCGACACGCAGGCAGACTATCCTGAAACGGTCGTCGCCTCTGCGCTCTGGCATTTCGAGCCGACACTCGATGCCGCCATCGCCAAGGTGAGAGACGGCTCCTTTGCCGCCGATGATTACGGCGTCTTCTCCTTCATGAAAGAAGGCGGCTGCTCAATCGCGCCTTTGGGCACGTTTGAAGGCAAAGTACCGGAGGATGCCATGGCCCTGGTCACCGAACGCGAAGCAGCGATCAGGGCCGGTGATTTCGTCGTTGAGATCAATGATGAAGAGCCAAAGTCCACGTAAATGACCATCGAACATGGCGCAGAACCGGATACGGTTCTGCGTCTGTCGGCCATCACCAAGCGGTTCGGCCCGCTTACCGCCAATGATGCGGTGTCTTTCGAGCTGAACAGCGGCGAGATCGTCGCGCTTCTGGGTGAAAACGGCGCCGGCAAGACCACATTGATGAACATCCTGTTCGGTCACTATGTGGCCGATGAGGGAACCATCGAAGCCTTCGGCAAGCCGTTGCCTTCCGGTGACCCGAACGCGGCACTGGCCGCCGGCATCGGCATGGTCCACCAGCATTTCACCCTCGCCGATCAGATGAGTGTTGTTGAGAACATCGCGCTCGGCACGCAAGCCATGCTGTCCTGGCGGTTTGACCGCGCCGGTGCTGCCGCCCGCATCACCCGGCTGGCGGAGGATTTCGGGCTGGCGGTCGATCCGCATGCGCTGATCTCGGATCTGTCGGTCGGCGAACGCCAGCGGGTCGAGATCCTCAAAGCACTCTATCGCGATGCCCGTATTCTGATCCTGGACGAGCCGACAGCGGTGCTCACCCCGCAGGAGACAGAAGCGCTTTTTGCCACGCTGAAAACACTGGTCGCCAACGGCCTGTCCATCATCTTCATCTCGCACAAGCTGCACGAGGTGCTCGCCGTCAGCGACCGCGTGCTGGTGCTGCGCGGCGGCAAGCTTGCCGGCGAACGCGAAACCGCGGCGACAGACCGGGCTGAACTCGCCGCCTTGATGGTCGGCGAAACCGTCACCGAGCCGGCTTTCGTCGAACATAATCCCGGTCCGCCCCTGGCCGAATTTACCGCCATATCGACGCGCGGACGGCACGGTGGCGCGCCGCTTGCCGCCATTGATCTGACATTGCACGAAGGGGAGATCACCGGATTGGCCGGTATTGCCGGTAATGGCCAGGCAGCCCTCGCGGCGCTCCTGGCTGGGACCCTGACCCCGACAAGCGGCACCTTTAAGATCAATGGCGAACCGATCAGTAATTGGTCAGCGCGCGCATCGCTTGGCCACGGCATCGGGCGCATACCCGAAGACCGCCATGCCACCGGCATGATCGGCGACATGAGCGTCACCGAGAACGTCATCTCCGAAACTTACCGCTCACCTCGCTTTTCACGGCTCGGCTTTCTGGACTGGCGTGCCGCGGAACGTTTCGCCCGGGACATCATTGATGACTACGCCGTCAAATGCCCCTCGCCCGATGCACGCGTACGCCTATTGTCAGGCGGCAACATGCAGAAACTCATTCTTGGGCGTGCCTTTGATGGCGACCCGAAGATCATTCTGGCAAACCAGCCCACCCGTGGTCTCGATATTGGCGCTGTTGCCTATGTGCATGGCAAATTGCTGGAGGCCAGGGAGCGCGGCGCAGCGATCCTTTTAATCTCCGAAGACCTGGATGAAGTGCTGGCTCTGTCCGACCAGATCTGTGTGATCTCAAAGGGTCGCCTGTCCAAACCGCATCGCCGCGGCGCGCTCACCGTCAAGGAAATTGGTGCCATGATGGCTGGCCAGGGTTTTGAAGAGGAACATAAAAGCGATGCGGCTTGAACCTCGACAAGACGTTACCTTGTTTGCCCAATTGGCCTGGCCAATCGGCGCAATTCTTTTGACACTAGCGATCGCCTCCCTCCTGGTTTTGATCGCCGGCGCATCGCCCTTTACGGTTTTCTGGCAGGTGTTGGTCGGTGCGGCCGGGTCGCAATTTGCCCTGCTTGAAACGCTGACCCGCGCCACACCGCTCATTTTCACCGGCCTTGCCGTTGCCGTCGCCTTTCGCGCCAAACTGTGGAACATCGGCGCCGTGATGACCGTTGTGCTGGGCACCGGGGCAGTGATGCTGCCGTCCCTG
>JBCCRB010000060.1:0-10434 GCA_039208465.1 Pseudomonadota bacterium | reverse complement strand
TGGATCTCATCGATGAACAACACATCGCGCTCTTCCAGATTGGTCAAAAGTGCCGCCAGATCACCGGCCTTGGCGATCACCGGTCCGGATGTCGCCCTAAAGTTGACACCCAGTTCTTTTGCCATGATCTGCGCAAGCGTAGTCTTGCCGAGCCCTGGCGGACCGACAAACAGGACATGGTCGAGCGCCTCGCCGCGTTTCTTCGCCGCTTCAATAAAGACCTTTAAATTCGCCCGTGCTGCCGCTTGTCCGGTGAAGTCATCCAATGACTGCGGGCGCAGCGAAGTATCAAAATCCTCATCGCGCTTGTCAGCCGATATGATACGGTCAGGTTCGTTCATTGAAGCAACTTCATGCCGGGCACATGGCGTGCCGCGCGCTTGTCAAACGTGTAGGTGAATTCGCAGCCAGAAGCCTCATTTGTTGATGCGATCACAACATCGAAAAAACCGGGATGTGTATCACCGAACCAAAGCCCCCAGTCACCGGTGGAAAGATTGGTGGGCACTTCAAATTCCTTCGTGTCCAACAGTCGGGCGACGGAAGACCGCGCCAAACTCAGTGGCATCTTTAATCCTCGTTCCAAGGTCCAAACCGCCTCGGCAGCCACCAAAGGGTTGATCATCAGCGGGCTCGAAGTGCGGGCTTCTTTTACCAATCGGACACAGGAATCAAATTGAGTTGCTTCATCCTTCGCCAGAAGCCTGACAACAATGTTGGTATCAATCCCGATCAAAGGATCGCTCATATCTTTCCAGAATTGCTTCTTCGACAGCCTTGTTCATATCTTCAATGGTAAGCGGCTTCCGGTTTGGGTCATACAATATCCCGGCCAAATCAAGCGCACTGGGGACCTTGCGCAACTCGACCGTGCCATCTTCGATGACATAATCAACCTGGTCACCAGGTTTTAAGCCTAGCGCTTCGCGCACTTCGGCAGGAACAGTTGTTTGACCCTTAGATGTAATTTTAGAGCGAGCATTCATTACACACCTCATCTGCCTTACTATTTGAGATAGTAAGGAAGTTTGGGGCAAAAAGGAAGGAAAACAGTTTGGTCACCCCGCCAGCTCCTTCAAGCCGAGCCGGATAAGTGTCGCTTCATCCGCATCGTCACCCGCCTTCTTCAGCGCCGCGGCAACCGCATTGGCCGCTTGATCGCGCGAATAGCCCAAGTTCGACAGCGCCGACACGGCATCGGAGACCGGACCCGAGGCGACGCCTTCACCCAGTTCCTGCTTGATCCCGATATTGGCCGCATCACCGGCAAAGGCCGGCGCCTTGTTCTTAAGTTCGGTCACGATGCGTTGCGCAACCTTCGGGCCGATCCCCGGCGCGCGCGCCACCATCGCTTTGTCCTGCAGCGCAATCGCATTGGCCAGATCCGACGGTGTCAGTGTCGACAGGATAGCAAGCGCCACCTTTGCCCCAACCCCTTGCACGCTCTGTAACAGGCGGAACCACTCGCGCTCTAACTGCCCGGTAAAGCCAAACAGTTTCAGCTGATCCTCACGCACATAGGTTTCAATGAACAGGACCACCGCCTCGCCTTCGTTGAGTGTACCGAGCGTACGCGACGAACAATGGGCAACATAGCCGACGCCATGCACGTCGATCACCACGTGATCATCGCCCACACCATCGACCGTGCCTTTCAACTTGCCGATCATTGCGCGGCGATCCTTGCTGCAACCCGGTCGGCTTTACGATGATGCGCGTGACAGATCGCAATCGCGAGCGCGTCAGCCGCATGCTCGCTATCCCAACGCGCTTTTGGCAACAGCATTTTGACCATGGTTTCAATCTGCCTTTTATCGGCATGGCCCGCCCCGACGATGGCCTTTTTGACTGCATTGGGCGCATATTCGGCAACCGCCAGCCCGGCCAGCGCAGGCACCAACAAAGCGATCCCGCGCGCCTGGCCCAGCTTGAGCGTCGCACCGGCATCCTTGTTGACGAAAGTAGCTTCCACCGCCGCTTCCGCCGGCGCTTTCTCTGCAATCACCAAGGATAAGCCCTCATGTAAAGACACGAGCCGTTCCGCTAATCCGGTTTGCGGGTTGGATTTGACCGTGCCCGACGCGATGAAGCGCAAACTGTTCCCGCTCGCCTCGATGATCCCCCACCCGGTTGCGCGAAGGCCCGGATCGATACCAATGATGCGAATCGTTTCTGCCATGTTCACCTGTCCCAACCTTCGCCATAAACAAGTAAAGTCCGATTGTGAACAAACCAGAAACATTTTCCACGTTTCGTTTCGATCCGCTGAAATTGCCTTGGCCAAACAAAGCAGAACATGAACAGCTTTTAATGGTCCGTCCATAATCACGTTAGTTGCGTGGGCCGATAGTGGTCGTGTTCACAAGATCGGGATGCTTTCCATGAAACAGAAATTACTACGTACGGGCATCGCGGCGACCCTTTCGGTCGGCGCCCTGGCCACACTGGCTTACGGGGCCGGGTCGGCACAAATTACGATTAGCGCCAACCAGACTTGCATCGCCTCAGACGGGCTACCCAACCACCAGACCGGGAATTTTCCGAACCGCGGCAATCCGCATCGAATGCGGGCGCAACGCATTTCGGTTTGCGTTCCGGCAAATCCGGTCAAAAACAACCGCCCGACGCAAATTGACCGCGGCGCGATCGGGATTGCGCTGAACGGCGTCATGTTCCGGCCGGAAGCGGCAGACTATTGGGATCCGAACGCGCGACGCGGCTTCAGTCGCCGCGATACCGGGTGGCGCCTGGAACCGATGGGCCCGCGTAATCTGTTCGGCCTCGACATGAACAACGCCCATGTCGATCGCCGCGGTCTCTATCACTATCACGGCAAACCGACCGGCCTGCTCGCCTCAACCGGTGGCACCCATGTTGGCTACGCCGCCGATGGTTTTGAAATCCACTATGTAGGATCGTCGGCAAAGTCCGGCTGGTCGCTGAAAAGCGGCAATCGACCGAGCGCACCCGGCGGCCAACATGACGGCACCTATATTCAGGATTATGAGTACACCGGCGGTAGCGGGCGGCTTGACCAGTGCAATGGCGCGATGATGGGCGGTCGATATGTCTACTTCGTCACCGACACATTCCCGTTCTACCCGCGTTGCCTTTGGGGCAATGTCGCCGGCGGTTTCCGCTAAGGGGGCACAGCACTGAGCGCCGGATCAGGCGCTCAGCCGTTCCATCACATCCTCTGCGATGTCTTCGTTGGAATAGACATTTTGCACGTCATCATCCTCATCGAGCGCATCGAGCAGCTTTAAAAGCGTAGCCGCCTTTTCATCATCGACCGGCGTTTGGTTCTGTGGTTTCCAGATCGTATTGATCGATTCTGCTTCGCCTAAACTCTCTTCCAGCGTCTTTGATACGCTGCCCAAATCTTCAAAGGCGCAAATGATCGTGTGCTGCTCATCTTCGCTCTCGGCATCTTCCGCGCCCGCTTCCACGGCAGCTTCCAAAATTGTGTCAGCATCACCAGCGTCAGCCTTGTAGATGATTTCGCCGACCCGGTCGAACATGAAAGAGACTGACCCGGTTTCGCCCAACGACCCACCATTTTTTGAAAACGCCGCACGGATATTGGAGGCTGAGCGGTTCAGATTATCAGTCAGCGCCTCAACGATCACCGCAACGCCACCCGGCCCATAGCCCTCATAGCGCATCTCCTGGTAATCCTCGCCGCCCGCGCCAGTTCCCTTGTTGATCGCCCGCTGGATATTGTCCTTGGGCATTGATTGGCCCTTGGCGTTTTGCACAGCCAGCCGCAAACGCGGGTTCATGTCGGGATCAGTGACGCCGCCGCCCATTTTCACCGCAACAGTGATCTCCTTGGACAAGCGCGAAAACAGCTTGGAACGCGCTGCATCCTGACGACCTTTGCGGTGCATAATGTTTTTGAATTTTGAGTGACCCGCCATGAAAGCCTCAAACCGGTAAGTTGCATCTTTTCAAAATTGTCGCGCTAATAGATGAATTTGCGCCCGTTCGTCCAGAAGGAGTTCATCATTGCCTGTCGAAAGCGTGCTTCTTCTGATCGTCATCATCGGTGGCGGCCTATGGTTTCTCAAAGAAAACAAGCGACGCGGCATTCTGACCGTGCGGGCACATGTGTTTCTCACAGCGCTCGATGACGGCAAATCAGTGCAGGAAGCCAACTTCCTGTCCCGCCAGTTCAATCCGGACGCGATCCCCAAAAAGCTCCTTGTCCAGACGTTCCACCATGTCGAAGACGTCTACGCACGCAAGCAGATGTGGATGATCAAATCGGCTCGAAAAAAGGGCATGGAAGACTAGCCAGCCATCACGCCAGTTTTGATTCGATTTTTATGGGCGTCACGCTAGCTTGATTTGGTAGCGACTGACGTGGAGCCCGCAATGCAAAACCGCCTGATGGCCCTTTCCGCCCTCCTGATCACATCGACCCTGATCACTTCGACATTGACTACGGGCGCGCCGGTCTTTGCCCAATCGGCAGACGACGAGCCGGTTTCTAAATGCCTCGCCATTGCCAACAATATGCAAATGCCTCGCGTGACATTTGCCTCCATGACCGCCAGTCCGTTGGATTTGGTCAATGAAGATGATGACGTCACGCTGACTTTTGCCGGCCACTCCACTTGGACCATCGAAACACCTGAAGGCGTGCGCATTGCCACTGACTTTTCCGGTTTTTGGGGCGGCGACCCGACCCCGCGCATCGTCACCATGAACCGGGCTCATTCATCGCATTTTACGCTTACCCCTGACCCGGCGATCGAGTTTGTCCTGCAGGGCTGGGATACAGGCAACGCGCTCGGTATCGATCATGATCTCGTGGTCGATGATGTTTATGTGCGCAACGTGACAACCGACATTCGCCGCTGGAACACGGACGGCATCAACGTCAATCAGAACTCGATCTTCATCTTTGAGGTGGCAGGCCTGTGCATCGGTCATCTGGGTCATCTGCATCATGCATTGACGGACGAGCATTTTCGTCAGATCGGCCGCCTTGACGTCCTGATGGCCCCGGTCGATGGCGGCCTGACCATGTCACATGCGGGCATGGCCGAACTGACCCAGCGGTTACGTTCATCAGTGGTTTTGCCGATGCATTTGCGCGGCAACTCCATTTCCAACTTCATCAACATGATGGGCAGTGAGTGGCGCGCCGACTTCCTGGATGGCAACACGATCACCCTGAACATCCGGTCTCTGCCAAGCCAGCCAACCATTTATATTCCGGAGAGTCTCGCCTGGCGCGGCTAGCCTACAGATCGTCAGAAAGATCGATCAGTTCGTCGACAAATTCCGCGCACATCGAAATGGTCACCGTTGCCGGATCATAATAGGCATTGGCTTCATTGCATAAATCAATCGTCACGGTGACCGGGCGCGGCCAGTTAAATGTCTCGCGCAGATAAGCGCTGAACTCTTCCATCACGCCACTGTCGAGCATCCGGCTTTTTTGCATCGGCGTCAGGCCGCCAATGTCGAATTCCGTGCGTACATTGTCGGAAACGTCGCCAGCAGGCAGAAACGCAGGTGCCAGCAAGGCTTCCCAACTATCGGCAGCCAGCCAGCCATCATCCTCGCAGCTTTCGGCGCGGTCATCGGATAGGTCGAACGCTTGGGCAAGTTCGCCATATCGATCAGGGTCAATCCCAACCGCGTAGCAGATGATCCGGTAGCCACGTTGAATATCGAGATCATGCTGGCCGTAATAATCGGCGATCTCGATATCATCGCCAAGCCGCTCATCCATGATGAAAAGCGCCACCGCTGAATCGGCCAGGATCGGCAAGGGGTCATCAAACACATTGATGATTTCCACAGTCGCAAAGGAGTCCGCCGCATCTTCTTCCTGGCCCAGAACCGGCAGTTCAAACTGGTCGATAACCGCATGCCCGGCTTCGTGAAACAAGATATGCATCAGATTGTTCTCAACGAACGCCGCTGCATCCTCATCAAGCGCCAATGCCGGTCCGGCGACGAAAGCACACGCGGTCAAGACGGCGATACTGGCCACGGGCAAACGGCTCACCACCATGACGGAACAACCTCCTGCAAACGCCCGCCTAGCCGCACCGGATGCACATCTTCGGCAAGCCCGGTACTGTCGGACAGGCGCACAGCCACCCCGCACAGCGTTGCCGGGCCGTCAGCGGCTTCAAACCGGCCGCGCGGCAATTTCGTGATGAACCGGTTCAGCGGCTCTTCCTTGTCCATGCCGATCGATGAATCATAATCGCCGCACATGCCCGCATCGGACAGGTAAGCGGTACCTCCCGTCAGAATTTGATGATCGGCGGTCGGCACATGCGTGTGCGTGCCAACAACCAGGCTCACCCGGCCATCCAGATGGTGCCCAATACACATTTTTTCCGAAGTCGCTTCAGCGTGAAAATCGATCAATGCCGCATCATAATCACGCCCAAGCTGCGTTTCGCCGAGCAGCACATCGACCGTCTCAAACGGGTCTTTCAAGGTCTGGCTCATGAACATATTGCCCATCACGTTGGCAACCAGAACACGCGCGCCATTGCGTGCCTCAAAAACATTGGCCCCACGCCCGGGCGTCCCGTCGGGAAAGTTAGCGGGTCGCAAAAACCGGTCCTGCCGGTCGGCAAAGGTAAGCGCCTCGCGCTGGTCCCACACATGATTGCCCGTCGTCATCACGTCGGCGCCCGCATCCAGCGTTTCCTGAAGGATCGCTTCAGTGACGCCAAAACCGCCGGCAGCGTTTTCGCCATTGACGACGACAAAGTCGATCCCGTGATTGTCAATCAGGTCAGGCAACCGCGCATAAACAGCGTTACGTCCCGCCCGGCCAACCATATCGCCAAGAAACAGAATATGCATGGCAATGGGTTAGCCCGTTAGGGGCGCGGTTGAAAGTGGGTAATGCCCTCTTCGGTCAAAATCGCATCCAGCGGCACATCATGTGCCTCCGCCGGAATGAGAGCCACGCCCTGGCAGGCAAAGGCACAGCCGATCAATTGTGGCCGCTTGTTCGAGCGATTCAACCGCGCAATCGCCCGGTCATAATGCCCTGCCCCATAACCGAGCCGGTTGCCACGCGCATCAAAGGCAGCCAGCGGCATTAGCATCACATCCGGATCGACTTGCTCCGCCTCGGCCCCCGGCCCACGCGTGCCAAACCCCGTGTCAATCAGCGCCATGGATGGCGCGTAGCGGCGGAAAATGATGGTCTCGCGATCCAGCACAACCGGCAAGCAAAGGCCGTGCCCCCGCAGGTGCAACGAGGCCATGAGCGGTTGTACGTCGATCTCAGACCGGATGGGCAGAAAACCGGAAACGAGCGCGCCTGGTGCCAGCGCCAACGCATCGGCGAAAATTGCGAGCTTTTCAGCCTGTGCCGCCCGCCAGTCCGGTGCGGTCGCATCGCGCTGCAAAAGCGCCTTTTTGCGGATATCGGACTTGGTCACAAGCAGCTCGAAAACGAATTAGAAGGTGCCAACCGCGGCAGTCGGTGGAGAGCGGCATCCCGGGAACCTACAAATGTAGGTGGGTGCCGGATGTAAGAGCCCACGAGCCCAAACAGCGCCAGCTCCCTAAGGATGCGTAAGGCCCCGGGGAAATTGTCTCCTGCCGCAAAGCGCAGTTGGCTTTTCAGATATAGGACGCCCGCATCCAATGCGAAAGAGACTAAACCAGCTTCTGGGCAATGCCTTCAAGTTTCGCTGCCAGGTTCTCCAACTGACCGGTCAGCGCATCATCAGCATTACCGGCTTTCTCAAGCGCCGCATCGCGGGTCTGGCGTAGCGCTTCCATGTCCGTTTCGAGTATTTTGATGCGCTTTTGCGCCTCGTTTAATTCGTCCATCACCATGATGCCGGCCATCACGGTCAGCCTTTGGTCGCCAATTTCGCCAAAAGCAGTTTTCAGATGCGCTACATATTGGTCGAGGCGACCGGCCAGTTCCACCAGATGATCTTCTTGCCCCGGATCGCAAGCCATGCGGTAGCTCTTGCCATCAATGGTAACGTTAACCTGGCTCATATCCTAGCGATCCAATACCGCGCGTATGGTTTCCATGGCGGTCACCAACCGGCGTGAAACTTCCTTGTTGACGTCTTCAAGACGTTCAGCGCGCGCTTCGGCCGTATCCAGCGCATCTGCCAGCCGGCCCCTGTCGGAGTTCAGCCGCTGCGCCTCTTCCTCATAGTCACGATTGTCTGACTTCAGTTCGGCAAGGCGGTCAGCATGATCATCAAGCGTACCGACGGCCTTATCCAGGCGCGCCAACACCGCCGACAGCTTTTGATCTTGAACCATACTACCCCCGTTCTACAGGCCGCTCCGGCGCCTTCTGTCGTTTTTTGAAGGCGTTAACAAGGCAACATGAGACACAACTTCAAGATGGCTGGCGTTTTCACCTTTTGCAATCGGTCAACCGCTCTTCCTTCACAATTTTTAGTAGGAACCAATCTTCACCGCCCCTTTGTTGACTCCCATCCGCCACCTGATATGTCTCCGGCGCATTTTGCAGCGAGCCGGGCCAATGCCTGGCAGAAAAGCAGCCTTAACTAACGTGACATCCCGAGCAAACCGGATCCCCCGATGACAGCACGCGAAAAACACGACCGGATGGCCAACGCAATCCGGTTCTTGTCCATGGACGCGGTCCAGGCCGCCAATTCCGGCCATCCAGGCCTGCCCATGGGCGCAGCCGACATAGCCACGGTGCTATTTACCAAATTCATGCGCTTTGACCCCAAAGTGCCCAACTGGCCCGACCGTGACCGGTTCATCCTGTCAGCAGGCCATGGCTCTATGTTGCTCTATTCCTTGCTGCACCTGCTCGGCTATGAGGACATGACGCTTGAACAGTTGCAAAACTTCCGTCAGCTCGGCTTCAACACCGCCGGCCACCCCGAATATGGCCACGCCGCCGGTATCGAAACAACAACAGGCCCGCTCGGCCAAGGCCTGGCCAACGCCGTCGGCATGGCGATTGCCGAGCGCAAGCTGCGCGACGAGTTTGGCGAAGATCTGGTCAACCACTTTACCTACGTGCTGGCCGGTGACGGGTGCCTGATGGAAGGCATCAGCCAGGAAGCGCTATCGCTGGCCGGGCATTTGAAACTCAACAAGCTGATTGTGTTCTGGGACGACAACAACATCACGATCGACGGCGAAGTTTCCCTCGCCGACAGCACCAACCAGATTGCCCGTTTCGAGGCTTCCGGTTGGGAAACCATCGAAATTGACGGTCACGATCCTGACGCCATCGCCGGCGCCATCGAAAAGGCGCAAAAGTCCGACCAGCCCACATTGATCGCTTGTAAAACGACAATCGGCTATGGCGCGCCAAACCGTGCCGGCACGTCCAAGGCGCACGGCTCACCGCTCGGCGACGAGGAAATTGCTGCGACACGCGTCGCGCTCGGCTGGGACCATCCGCCGTTCGAAATACCAGCCGAAATTCGCGATGATTGGCGTTTGGCAGGTCTAAATGCCTGCAAAGAGCGTCAATCGTGGGAACAAAGACTGGAATCCATCGGAAATGGAGTCCGAAGTGAGTTTGAGCGCCGCATGCGCGGTGACCTTCCCGCGACGATGACTGCGGCAACTGCCGAGTACAAAAAGACACTTGCCAAGGAGCAGCCGAAAGTCGCCACCCGCAAAGCTTCGGAAATGGCCCTTGAAGTGCTCAATGCCGCCATTACGGAAACGCTTGCAGGGTCAGCTGACCTGACAGGCTCAAACAACACCAAGACGCCGCAAACAATGCCGATCACGCCCGATGATTTTTCCGGTCGGTACATCCACTACGGTATCCGCGAGCACGGCATGGCCGCTGCGATGAACGGCATTGCGCTGCATGGCGGCCTGATCCCCTATTCGGGCACGTTCCTTGTCTTTTCCGACTATGCACGCCCAGCCATGCGCCTGGCATCGCTGATGGGCATTCGATCCATTTTCGTGATGACCCATGATTCCATCGGGCTTGGCGAAGACGGCCCGACACACCAGCCGGTTGAGCACCTTGCCGCGCTGCGCGTGATCCCGAACCATAATGTTTTCCGGCCCGCAGATGCCGTTGAAACCATGGAATGCTGGGAACTGGCGCTGGCCGCTGCCAAGACGCCCTCGACGATCGCCCTGACCCGTCAGGGCCTGCCGGCGCTGCGCACCGAGTTCGACGAGGACAATCGATGCGCGCTTGGCGCCTATGAATTGGCAACCGCTTCCGGCGATGCTGCCGTAACGATTTTCGCCAGCGGCTCAGAAGTTGAAATCGCCATGCAGGCGCGTGAGCGGCTTGAGGCCGTTGGCCACCCGACCCGCGTTGTTTCCGTGCCATGCATGGAATTGTTCGCCAA
Organism: Pseudomonadota bacterium; assembly: GCA_039208465.1. Taxonomy (GTDB): domain Bacteria; phylum Pseudomonadota; class Alphaproteobacteria; order Rhizobiales; family Rhizobiaceae; genus JBCBDX01. The sequence continues at coordinate 103 of JBCCRB010000060.1, read as the reverse complement.
GCAGGAGCCGAGCTATCGCGACGCCATCCTTGGCGGCGACAGCGTGAAAATCGCCGTCGAGGCCGGGGTCCGTCAGGGCTGGGAGAGCTTTATCGGCAATGAC
>JBCCRB010000059.1:0-10447 GCA_039208465.1 Pseudomonadota bacterium | reverse complement strand
GCACATTTGGGCTGATTGCGGAGATCAAGAAAGCAAGTCCTTCCAAGGGGTTGATCCGAGAAGATTTCGATCCGCCAGCCCTTGCCCGTGCTTATGCAGAAGGCGGCGCGGCGTGCCTGTCAGTTCTGACCGACACGCCGTCCTTTCAGGGCAAACCCGATTATCTGCGTCAAGCACGGGCCGCGACTGATTTGCCGGCGCTGCGCAAAGACTTCATGGTCGATGTCTACCAAATCTATGAAGCGCGTTCATGGGGCGCAGATGCAATCCTGATCATCATGGCCAGCGTTGATGATGATCTGGCCAAGGCACTCGAAGAGCACGCCAACACGCTCGGCATGGATTGCCTGGTCGAGGTGCATGATGAGGCCGAGATGGAGCGCGCGCTTCGCCTTTCCTCGCCACTGATCGGGTCAATAATCGCAATCTGCGGACCTTCGAAGTCGATCTGGCGACCAGCGAGCGGCTTGCGGCCATGGTCGATCCAGACCGGCATTTGCTGGTTGGTGAAAGCGGCATTTTCGTCAACGCCGACTGCCAGCGCCTTGCCGATGCGGGGATCACGACCTTCCTTGTTGGTGAAAGCCTGATGCGGCAGGATGATGTGACGGCGGCCACAAAGACGCTTCTAGAAGGCCAAGGCGCGGCGCACGTGCGGGCCGCGGTGTGACCATCATGACCAAACCGGCACCGACCGACGCGAAAACCCTTACGCACTTGGATGCGCAAGGCGCCGCGCGGATGGTTGATGTGGGCGCGAAAGCCGAAACGAGCCGTCTGGCGACGGCGCAGGGCCGCGTGTCGATGTCAGCTGAGACGCTGGCCGCCATTGTTGCCGGTGACCTAAAAAAGGGCGACGTCCTTGGTGCCGCCCGCCTTGCCGGCATTATGGCCGCCAAGAAAACCGCCGACCTGATCCCGCTTTGCCATCCGCTGGCGCTCAACAAGGTCGATGTGACGATTGACGCTGACAAGGATGAACCGGGTCTGCTTGTCACAGCCAGTGTTGCCGTTACCGGCAAGACGGGCGTTGAAATGGAAGCGCTGACGGCGGTGAGCGTTGCATGCCTGACCATCTATGACATGGCCAAGGCGCTGCAAAAAGACATGGTCATAGGGCCGATTGTTTTGCGCGATAAAACTGGCGGTAAGTCGGGCGACTATAAGCGCGATGGCTGACCGGCTGACGCAAGGACTGATGTCTTATGAGGATGCGCTGGCCGGCATTCTCGATACGCCGGTTCGCACAGCGACCGAAAGCGTGCCGCTTGCGCAAGCGGAAAACCGGGTGCTGGGCGCAGACATTGTTACGCTGCTCGATCAACCCCCAAACAGCGTGTCGGCCATGGATGGCTATGCCGTTCTAGCCGCTGATTTGGCGAGCCGGGACAGCGTGCTGGACCTTGTGGGTTCGATCGCTGCCGGCGACCCGCCGGGCGCAAAAATCGCAATCAGGCAAACAATGCGGATCCTTACCGGCGCGCCAATGCCCGAGGGTGCTGACGCGGTCGCGATCCAGGAAAATGCAACCGGTACCGGCGACGGCCGCGTGCGTATCGAAGGGTCCGTGGACCCAGGCCGTTATGTTCGTCCCGCCGCTTATGATTTCAAACGTAATGTAGTGATTGCTCAAAAATCACATACACTCAGTACTGCCGGCCTTGCGCTCGCGGCAGCGGCTGGCCATGCGGACCTGACCGTCATGCGCCGTCCACGCGTTGGCATCATCTCCACCGGCAATGAGTTGGTGCCGCCCGGCACACGACCGGAAGCCGGCCAGATTATCGCGTCGAACGCCGTGGGCGTAAGCGCCTTGCTGCGCCGCTTTGGCGCCGATCCGATTGATCTCGGCATTGCGCGCGACACGATGGACGCTCTTTCGACATTGATTACAAAAGCGCAGGGGTTGGATCTCGATCTCTTGATCACGCTGGGCGGTGCGTCGGTTGGTGATCATGATCTGGTGCGTCCGGCGCTGGAACAGCATGGCGCCGTAATGAATTTCTGGAAGGTGGCCGTGCGGCCCGGCAAGCCATTGATGCATGGCCAATTAGGCCCGATGGCGCTAATTGGGTTGCCCGGCAACCCGGTATCCAGCCTTGTTTGTTCCCATATTTTTGTCTGGCCGCTGATCAAAAAGCTTCTGGCTCAGGAAACTGATCTGCCGCGCATGGTGGCCAAGCTGGCCACAGACTTACCCGCCAATGGGCCACGGCGCCATTTTATGCGTGCGCGGCTTGCAGGCAGCGATGCAGGGGTTAATCTGGTCACGCCGCTAGAGGATCAGGATTCGTCTCTTCTGTCGCGCCTGGCGTATTGCGATATGCTGGTTGATGTGCCGCCGCACAATCCGGCTATGAAAGCCGGCCAAATGTGTCAGACCATCGCACTTTTGTAGGACAAAAACCGGAACATTTGTTCACGAATAATAAACACTTGCGGAACACATTGGGAACGAATAGCGTTTCTTACATCTTAAAGTGATTCCGGAAGTCCAACATGCTGACCCGAAAACAACTCGATCTGCTGGTTTTTATCAATGAGCGTTTGAAGGAGACCGGCGTTCCGCCTTCCTTCGACGAGATGAAGGATGCGTTGGACCTGGCCTCGAAATCAGGGATTCACCGCTTGATCACGGCTTTAGAAGAGCGCGGCTTCATCCGCCGCCTGCCAAACCGCGCGCGCGCACTGGAAGTGATCAAGCTGCCCGATGCCTTTGCGCCCAGCAATGTGATGCAGCGCGGCTTCTCGCCCAGCGTGGTCGAGGGCGGCAAGGGTAAGGTGCCCTCTCCGGCCCCGATGCAAAGCGCCAATGACGATTTGGATGCCGATCATGCCATTCCCGTCATGGGCAAAATCGCTGCCGGTGTGCCGATCTCAGCGATTGAACATCAAACGCGCAGCGTGGTCGTTTCGCCAGACATGCTCGGCAAAGGTGAGCATTATGCGCTGGATGTTGAGGGTGACTCGATGATCCAGGCCGGCATTCTTGATGGTGACACGGTGATCATCAAGCGCGCTGACACGGCAAATCCGGGTGATATCGTGGTTGCTCTGGTGGACCAGGAGGAAGCGACCTTGAAACGCTATCGCCGCAAAGGCGCCTCCATTGCGCTGGAAGCCGCCAACCCGGCCTATGAGACGCGGATCTTCGGCCCCGACCGGGTCGATATTCAAGGGCGTCTGGTCGGCTTAGTTAGGCTCTACTGAGGCAGGCTCTACTGAGTTTTGCGCCGTTCATAAGGCGGCAAGTTGCGCGCAGAGCGACCGTAGACACGGTGGCTGTGCCACGGGCGCAAATTGTCCGAGAGTGCATGCTGGACCGTAATCTCTGGCCTCAAGACATTTGATGTGTCGCCGCTCGGTCCGGTTAGCCCTCGGATATGCACCTCGGCGGCACCTTTTAGCGCGAGCTGCTGCGCGGTAATGATCTGGGCTTGATCGGGGGCGCATTTGATGCGGGCCGGTGCATAGGCTTCGACGATGATCGTCGTCCTCTCGCATAGCCCATCGTGCTGTCCCGGATTTTCCACCACGGCAAGTGTCACCGGTGGTGCGTTTGCCTGGTTCATTGAGGCAACGCACACGCCGTCAGCACAGGAAAACTGTCGTAACGCAGGGTCCTGCCCATTTGGGGCAGGCTTTACGATGTTTTCCAGCGGCACCGCGTCAGCGAATGCCCATTGATCGATAATGAACCGGCTGGGCCGCGCCCGGTTGACCGACAAAGACCGATCGCGCCCTTTGGTGATCAGGGCCACCTGACGGGCATCCTCCGAGATGCGGATCGCCGGGCTCGGCTTCGCGGTAAAGGGTAGCAGCGCCAATACCATAACGCCCAGTGCGACAAAACGAATCCCGGTGCGCGGCACACAGAAGAAGAGCAAGGCCAGCGTCAACAAGACAAGTCGGGCGCGCGACATCGCAGCGATCTGACCTGATGGCGATGCATCGGCAAAGTAGGCTGCGATGGCTGTCACCGCATCAATCGATGCGAACATGATTGCAAAGGTGAAGCCGTCGAGGCCAAAGGGTATCGCGGCGACGCTGACAAGCGCCGACGGCATGGTGATAAAGGTGACGATCGGCATGGCGGCTATGTTTGCCGGCAGGCTGAGTGGCGCGACCCGGTGGAAATGGTAGGCGGAAAAAATGCCTGTTGCGAGCCCGGCGATGATCGACGTCAGAGCTACCGCCAGCATGATTTTTATGCCCTTGAACAAAATGGCAATCAGCGGATGGCGTTTTACCGGCTCGGCGCCAACGCGCCTATCGCGCCGACGATTGATCCAATCGAAACAGCCAATCAACGCCAATGTTGCGGCAAACGACATGTGAAATCCCGGCGATACAACGGCATGTGGCTGCAAAAGCACGATAATGATCGCCGCAATTGCCAGGTTCCGCTTCGTCACGGCCGGCCGATCCAGGCACAGCGCGATCAGCATCACGGTCAGCATGATATACGAGCGCTGTGTCGCGATGCTGGCGCCGGCCAGCAACAGATAGCCCGTCGCAACCGTCAAGGCTGCCATCGCGGCCCATTTTTTCGTTTGGCGTCTGGCAGCAACCGCCTGATCCCAGGACAGCATCAGGCGCACAAAAACCATCACGGTACCGGCCACCAATGCCATATGAAGGCCGGAAATGGCGAGGATGTGCGCCAAACCGGTGACCCTGAGGGCCTCGGTTACGTCTTCTGGTATGCGGCCCTTTTTCCCGGCGATCAGGGCACCGGCAATCGCGCTGGCGGGTCGGTCCGGCGCATGGGCCACAATCCGGTTGGCCAGTGCCAAGCGCAGGCGCGCCAATCCACCCTCGCGCCATGTTGCTGGCGGTGCGACGCGCTCCGGCATGCCATAGCTGAAACCATTGGCGCCATAGCCCGCGAAATAGGCCTGAAAGGCAAAATCATAGGCGCCGGGCCGAACCGGCCCTGATGCCGCCCGTAATTGTGTGGTGGCTCTAAGCATCGCGCCTGGCACAATGTTTGGATTTTCCGTTCGGCTGCTGATCCGCACAATCTCAGGCGCATGGCGCAGGCGCGGACGTTCTGTCGTTTCGATCCGCACCGTGTACCGGGCTGCCCCGCCCGGTCGCCGTTCTACGTCGAGAACCGTGCCCGTGAGCGTGGTAACCACGGCGGATCCCATCATCGGTGTCGATGCCCGGGACGTGTGCCATTGGGCGAGCAGCGCGCCGAAGACGCAAAAGAGGACTGCCAATAATGCACGGCAAAGCATGGTGTATTTGCGGACCAGGCGTGCGATGACGGCAACCGCGGCACACATCAAAGGTAATTGATGCACCGCCGGCTCTGTCGGCAGCGCAAAATAGAGCGCACATCCAGCAATCAGACAGACCGGAATGATCAGAAACAGCGTGCCATACTCGACCTCGTCGACGGCAGCACGCGCCAGTAGGGTGCGCGTGTCGTTTAAAGTGACGATGAGTGGTCGTGTGGCCGGCTGCGGCCGGGCCGAGGGTGCAAGTGGCTTTTCGGGCGCCAAGGGCGTTCTTGTCCGGTTGGGCACCCGAAATGCAAAGCGTTCGTCAATCGGCGCCTCAGCTACCTCAATGGTAGCGCCACGCGGATTGCGCCGTTGTTCACGCTGCGACGTTTTCGTCACTTCGTCTGCCCCTATGCCCTGCCCGGACTATCGGCGAGCCTCTCAGTGGCGTCAAACATCTTCTGGCCCGGTTGAAGCGGCTGTGCATTGTGTTAAGTGCGCGCGGTCAGCAACAAGAACATTCGGTTTCATGTCAAAACAGATCGTCACGCGCTTTGCGCCCTCCCCGACTGGCTTCCTGCACATTGGCGGCGCACGCACCGCGCTGTTTAACTGGCTTATGGCCGAACAGGCCGGCGGCAAAATGCTGTTGCGCATTGAGGATACAGATCGCGCGCGTTCCACAGATGAAGCCGTGGATGCGATCATTGATGGTCTGACCTGGATGGGCATGACATGGGACGGCGATCCGATTTCGCAATTTGCCCGCGCTGACAGGCACCGGGAAGTTGCGCAGCAATTGATTGAACGCGGCCAGGCCTACAAATGCTACGCTTCGCCTGAAGAGCTGGAAGCGATGCGTGAAGAGGCCCGCGCCGGTGGCGCGCAGCCGCGCTATGACGGGCGTTGGCGGGACCGTGACCCTGCCGAAGCACCGGCCGGCGTCGATCCGGTTATCCGCATCAAGGCACCGCAAGATGGCGCGACGATCATCGAGGACAAGGTGCAAGGCACGGTGCAGTTCCCGAACGCAGATCTTGATGATTTTGTGATTTTACGGTCCGACGGCACCCCAACCTACATGCTCGCCGTCGTGGTGGATGACCATGATATGGGCGTCACGCATGTGGTGCGCGGCGACGATCATCTGACCAATGCAGCACGCCAGCAGATCATCTACCGTGCGATGGGCTGGGACGAACCGGTGTGGGCGCATATTCCACTGATCCATGGGCCCGATGGGGCAAAGCTCTCCAAGCGGCACGGTGCCCTTGGCGCAGAGGCCTATCGGGCGATGGGTTTCCTGCCGCAGGCGCTGCGTAACTATCTGGTGCGCCTCGGGTGGAGCCATGGTGATGATGAGATCATCGCGCTTGAGGATATGATTGCCTGGTTCAACATCGATGATGTGAACAAGGGCGCTGCGCGTTTCGATTTGCAAAAGCTGGAAGCGCTCAACGGCCACTACATCCGCACCTGCGATGATGACGCCTTACTGGCGCATGTCGAAGCCTTGGTTCCCTACCTTGAGGACGGCAGCCGGATCGCGGCCGCGCTGAATACCGAGAAGCGCGATTGGTTCACAGGTGCTTTGCCAGCGCTTAAAGAGCGCGCGAAGACATTGCTCCAACTTATTGAAAGTGCAGGGTTTATCTTTTCTGAGCGTCCGCTCAAATTCGATGAGAAAGCAAGCGAATTGGTCTCGGATCCGGAGACGAAGGCGCATTTGACGGCACTCTATGCGCGTCTGGCCGCCTTGCCTGTCTGGGACCATGATGGGATCGGCGCCGTCATCAAAAGTTACGCTGAGGAACAAGGCTTGAAGATGGGTAAGGTGGCGCAACCCATTCGCGCAAGCCTGACTGGCCAGGGATCTTCGCCCGGTGCTTTTGATGTGTTGCTGGCGCTCGGTCGCGAGGAATCACTGGCCCGCATCAGCGACCAAACTGGCGCCTGATTTTCACCCCCTGCAACCCTTGCTGCGATGCAGCAATAGGTCTTTGGGTTACCTTGTGACGCCCCTGCAAATGGGCTAGCAACCGGGAAAACCGCGAAATACCAGTATTTTGCGTTGCCACATCAGCGGCGCCGCAACCGCATTAACGGAGGATCATTTATGTCTGACAGCAAAGCTACTTTGAAAACCGGTGGTAGCGATTTTGACTATGACATCAAATCTGGTTCGACCGGCCCTGATGTCGTCGATATTTCAAAACTCTATGCCGAAACCGGCATGTTCACCTATGACCCGGGCTTTACGTCAACGGCGTCGTGCGAATCCAAGATCACCTATATTGATGGCAATGCCGGCGTGCTTTTGCACCGTGGCTACCCGATCGACCAATTGGCCGAGGACGGTGATTTTCTGGAGACCTGCTACCTCCTGCTCTATGGCGAGTTGCCAACAGCCACGCAAAAGGCAGATTTTGATTACCGCATAACGCGGCACACGATGGTGCATGAGCAGATGCACCGGTTCTTTGCCGGTTTCCGGCGCGACGCGCACCCGATGGCCATCATGTGCGGTGTCGCAGGTGCCCTGTCCGCCTTCTACCACGACTCAACCGATATCTCCGATGAGCACCAACGCATGGTCGCTTCCATGCGGATGATCGCCAAAATGCCGACCATCGCGGCGATGGCCTATAAATATTCGATCGGGCAGCCCTTCGTTTATCCGCGCAACGACATGGATTATGCGGCCAACTTCCTGCACATGTGTTTTGCGGTGCCGTGCGAAGACTACAAGGTGAACCCGGTGCTGGCGCGCGCGATGGATCGCATCTTCATCCTGCATGCGGACCATGAGCAAAACGCGTCAACATCGACGGTGCGGCTGGCTGGCTCTTCCGGTGCCAATCCGTTCGCCTGTATTGCCGCGGGCATCGCCTGTCTTTGGGGCCCCGCGCATGGCGGCGCCAACGAGGCGGCGCTGAATATGCTGGCCGAAATCGGCTCGGTTGATCGCATTCCTGAGTATGTCGAGCGCGCCAAGGACAAGGATGATCCGTTCCGCCTGATGGGCTTTGGGCACCGGGTCTACAAAAATTATGATCCGCGTGCGAAAATCATGCAGAAGACCTGCCACGAGGTTCTCAAGGAGCTGGGTATCACCGATGATCCAATGCTTGATGTGGCCATGGAGCTGGAGCAAATCGCGCTGACCGATGAATATTTCATCGAGAAGAAGCTTTATCCGAATATCGATTTCTACTCCGGCATCACGCTGAAAGCGCTGGGCTTCCCGACGAACATGTTCACCGTTCTGTTCGCGCTTGCCCGTACGGTCGGCTGGATCGCGCAGTGGAAAGAGATGATCGAAGATCCGAGTCAACGTATCGGGCGCCCGCGTCAGCTCTACACGGGTGAAACAAGCCGCGACTACATTCCGGTCGACAAACGCTGATCGCTTTCGCTTCCTAACGGCATACGGGCTGGCGATTGTCAGCCCGGTGCCTAGTGCCTGGTCGTCGCCAACATCGTTTGCAATACTTCGACGACCGTCTCGTGCGGCGGCTTTTTCAGCGCCATCTTGTCACGAACGATCTGGTAGCCTTCCAATATGGTCTGGCGTTTCAAGCTGTTGGGCGCGGCGATCTCTTCGATCTGGCGGGCCAACATGCCCGCTTTGATCATGAAATCATAATATTCCGGGTTGATCGCGCGATCCGCGATGACGCTCGGTATCGCCGGGGACCACACCTTAATCATGTTGATGAACGGGCGCATCATCGGGTCAATCCGATAGATGCTCACGGCCGGCACATCGGCTAATGCCAGCTCCAGCAAAACGGTTCCGGATGCGGCCAAGGCGACATCGGCGGTGCTAAAGGCATCCAATTGTGCCGCTCTACCGGTTACAATCTTTGGGCGTGACACAACCGGCCACTGAAGGACACCGTCACGCACGAGGTTGAGATGTCGCTCCACGGCTGGGATTGTGATGTCCAGCTCGTGGCCGCGGTTTTCCAATTCGAGGATGGCGTTTCCCATGTCGGGTAAAAGTGATTTGATTTCCGATCCTCGTGAACCGGGCAGCAGCAAAAGTTTTAGTTTGTCATCGTGATACCGGCGGGTCTTGCGCGCACCCGCGATCCCCATCAATTCATCATCGGCCAGAAGGCGATGGCCGACATAGGTCGTTGGCGGGCCACCGAGCGCCGCCATGATATCGGGCTCAAAAGGAAATAGGGAAAATACGTGGTCGATCACGCCTACCATTTTTTGAGCGCGCTCTGGCCGCCAAGCCCAAACCGTCGGCGCGACATATTTCGCAATGGGTAGATGAGGCTGTTGCGCTTTGATGCGTTTGGCCACGCGGCTGGAAAAATCGGGGCTGTCGACCAGCAGCAGCAGATCCGGCGGATCGGCTGTAAACTTTTTAACTGTCAGACGCAGATGAGACAGGAGTTTGGGCAATCGCGCAACGACAGCTGTCACACCGGTCAAGGCGATGTCATCGGGGTCAAAGAAGCTGGAAAGGCCGAGCCGTTCCAGTTCGCCGCCTCCCACGCCGGACAATCTGATGTCCGCGTCCATCGTTTTCATCAGATGGCCGATTACGTCGGCCGCCAGCAATTGGCCGGACGCTTCACCGGCAATGACGCCAATATGAATTGTCCGGTGCCCACTCATGCGTCGGGGCCCGTTTTTTCCGAAGGATTGATGCCGAGCAATGTGATCTTGCACTCATCAGCTAAAGCCTTCGTGGCCTCTAAATCCGTGATGAGTGCGCGTCCCGCGTGCACACCAACGGCCTTAAGCATGGCCGATGTGGCATTTTTTATGGTGTCGGGGCCAATGGTCGGCAAATCGGCACGCAGTTCCTGGCCGGGCTTGGCGATCTTGACCAATGCGCCGCCGCGCTTTTTCGGCAGACGCCCAGCTTCACGCAGCGCTGCCACCCGTTCCAGCATCAGATCAGTTCCTTCGGCACCCTCCAACGCCACAAGGCGGCGACGCACAGCAACCGCCGCCTGCCCCGCGTCCAACTCTCCAAGTGCAAGTGCGCCGTGCATCGCCGTCTGTAGCGCGCTTTGGGTGGCGCTGTCGGGTTTGGGGCCAGCTAGATGGCCAAGGGGCGCAAGCAGATCGGGGACGATTTCGTGCACGCCGCGCACCCGGATGCCGGCATCTTCCATGATGCCGATGACACCGCGCAACAATGCATCATCACCGGCTCGTAAACGGGGCAGCAGGCGCGCTGCAACCTTGAG
>JBCCRB010000058.1:0-10466 GCA_039208465.1 Pseudomonadota bacterium | reverse complement strand
GCATCATTGAGACAACATTCCGCGAAGAGTGCGAAACGGATTTGTTTGGTGAGCAGGCGGTGCTTTGCGGTGGCCTGGTCGAGTTGATCCGGGCTGGCTATGAGACGCTTACCGAAGCCGGGTACGCGCCGGAAATGGCCTATTTCGAATGCCTGCACGAAGTGAAGCTGATCGTTGATCTGATCTATGAAGGCGGCATTGCCAACATGAACTATTCAATCTCCAACACAGCCGAGTGGGGCGAGTATGTGACGGGTCCGCGGATCGTGACGGCAGAAACGAAAGCCGAAATGAAGCGGGTTCTTGATGAAATCCAGAACGGCAAGTTCACCTCTGACTGGATGCAGGAATATCGTGCGGGTGCCGCCAAGTTCAAAGCGACACGGCGTTTGAACGATGCCCATCCGATTGAGGAAGTTGGTGAGAAGCTGCGCGGTATGATGCCGTGGATCAAATCCAACGCTTTGGTTGATAAAGAAAAGAACTAATCGTCGCTTTGACGCGCTGATAAGGACGCCCCGCCTTCACGAAAAGCGGGGCGTTTTTTGGTTTCATCGGTTGTCGAGTTGCGGGCGCACATTCAGCCGGCCGCGATAGGTGATCCGATAGGGCTGGCCATTGGTCGAGCGGATCAGACGCTGTTTGCGCAGGCGCAGAAACACCGCGATCGTACAGTCTGACAAGACATGGTGATCGCGCGTAAAGCAGGTTACCTCGGTTATTTTGCCATTGGCGGAGCGCTCAAAATGAATGGCACCGCCCTGCGCCAACACGTGCAGCACGCGTTGTTCAAGTTTTGAGATGTTCACTGTTGGAGTTCCAGTCGGTTGGACACGACGGGTCACGGCGTACGGCTCATGGCCTACACCGCGGATGACGCGACCTCGCTAAGCGGGGTCAGAAGCGACCCACATTCTCCAACATAAAAACTCCATGCCCGGTCCGGGCTGATGCCGATCTTTAATATGGTGCGGTGGTACAAGCAATGGCTGGCGGGAAACTCTCCGGCGCCTTGCTGATGGCAGTGCGGATTGCCAATGCCGGTTAAGGGGCTATTTGATCAGGCAAGAGATCTTGGGGACACAATGCACGCCGATTTGCCGCTTGGCTTTTCGCCACTGGAATGGCGCTTCATGGAAGCGTTGGCGCTGATCGTGTTGGCGTGCCTTTTTGTGCCGTTGTCGAAGCGGCTTGGGCTTGGTCCCATCATTGGCTATTTGACCGCCGGTCTTGCTGCCGGCGTGGCGTTATCGCTTTCGCTGACCGAAAACCCACAAGCGCTTCTCAGTTTCGCCGAATTCGGGATTGTCCTTTTCCTGTTTGTGATCGGGCTGGAGTTCCGGCCGGCGCGCTTGTGGGAAATGCGCGCGGTGATCTTCGGGCGCGGCCTGATCCAGTTGCTGGCGACCAGCACGGCATTGACGCTTTGCGCACTGGCGTTCGGGCTTGATTGGCGGGCGGCATTGGTGACCGGATTTGGTCTTGCCATGTCCTCGACAGCGCTGGTTGCGCGCTCACTTGATGATGCCGGTGAACGGTCCACCTATTTTGGCCAGTCGACCATCGGCATGCTGCTGTTTGAGGATTTGTCGATTGTGCCGCTGCTTTTACTGGTGACCCTTTTGGCGCCAACGACAGGCGCGGAACTGACCCTGACCGACAACGTGATTGCGGTCACTTTCGGCATTTTTGCGATCGGGTTCCTGGTGCTTGTCGGGCGCTATGCGCTTGATCCGCTGTTTGGGGTGCTGGCGCGCACGCGCGTGCCGGAACTGATGACGGCGGCCGCGCTCGGCGTGGTGATTTTTGCCGCCTTGCTGATGGCGCTTGCCGGCCTTTCCTACGCGATGGGCGCCTTCATTGCCGGTGTGTTGCTGGCTGAATCCTCCTACCGGCATCAGGTTGAGGCCGATATCGAGCCTTTCCGTGGCCTGTTTCTCGGCCTGTTCTTCATGGCAGTCGGCCTGTCGCTCGATCTGGCCTCAGTGGCGGCCAATTGGCTGCTGATTGTGGCGGCCGTGCCGGTGACGATCACGGTCAAGGGGCTTGTCGTTTACATCGTCAACCGGGCTTTCGGGGTCGCGCATGACAAGGCAATGCGGCTCGGCTTTGCCTTGGCGCAGCATGGCGAGTTCGGCTTTGTGCTTTTTGCCGCTGCGGCTGGCGCCATGCTTTTGGATCCCGGAGAGGCGGCCATCCTCGTGGCGATCGTGACCCTTTCCATGGCGGTGTCCTCTCAGCATGAGCGGCTTTATGCGCTTTTCTCCGGGCGTGCCGCGTCCGAGACGATGGAAGAAAGTTTTGCCGATGTCGATGGTCAGGCGTTGATCATCGGATTTGGTCGTTTTGGCCAGATGGTCTCGCAGCCGCTGCTTGTGGAGGGCGTGCCGGTGACCCTTTTAGACGCCGATGCCAACCGTGTGCGCGAGGCATCGCGGTTCGGCACACGGGTCTATTTTGGCGATGGCACCAACCGTGACGTTCTGATTTCTGCCGGTGCGGCGGAGGCTAAATTGATTGCGGTTTGCACCGACAAGCCTGAAATCACAGACCGGATTGTGAAGCTGGTCCGCGCAACTTTTCCGCAAGCAAAAGTCATTGCGCGGGCTTATGACCGGATCCATTCCATCCAGCTTGATGCGCTGGGGGCGGATGATGCGGTGCGTGAAACTGCGTTGGCGGCGCTTGATATGGGTTCACGCGCGCTGGACCTCCTGGGCTTTGATGAAGCCGAGCGCGAACAGGCGATGATCCGCACGCGCGAGCGTGACAGGCAGCGGCTTGAACGCCAGCGCGATGCGGTGCGCGAGGCCAGCGACCGGCAAACGGCGATCAAGGCCATCACACCGGAACCGGTGCGTAAACAGACAAGCAACGACAGCTAGTAGGCTTCATCGGGCAAATCGGTTGACATGGATCGTGCTTGCCGGTTTGGCTCTCGCCATGACCTTCCAAGTGCATGCCATTGACCTGCCGATCCTGACGACGCGGTCCCGTTTTGAAGCGGCGAACAGGGTGGCCATCGACGCACAATGGGAAGAGGAGGTGAAAGCCAATCCGCGGCTGTGGAACGGCGAGCAATTTCTGTTTGAAGATGTCCGGGTTGAAGAGGGTGTTTTGCGTGGCATCGGCTACCGTACCGATTTCGCCACCTTTCTATATTGGCGCCGCAACCGGTATAGCAGCACGGCGATGCCGACCCATATAGCCGCAACTACGCTGCCGGTCACAAGTGATGGTGCCTTGTTGACCATCCGCATGGCGCCGCACACGGCCAATCCGGGCGAGTATTATTTTCCGGCCGGTTCGCTTGACGATCATGATGTGATTGATGGCCACATTTCGATTGATGCCAACATCCGGCGGGAACTGCTTGAAGAAACCGGCATTGCCTATCCGCTCGCTGAGCAGCCCGAACCCTATATTGTCGCGATCGTTGACAATGCCTGGCACATCGCGCGCCGGTTTGATCTGCCGCTTTCGGTCGATCAGGCGCGCGATGCCATTGCCCAGCATCAAGCGGCGACAGGTGATGATGAGACCGATGCCGTGGAAGGGATATACAAGCCTGAGCAGACCGCCAAATTGAAGCCCTATGCGCGGTTGCTGGCCGAGTGGCACTTTGACAATATGCAGGCGGGGAGGGCTGCTTGATGGAATTGGATTATGTGATCCTGGATGTGTTCACGCAAAGCGCATTTGCGGGCAATCCGCTTGCTGTTGTTTACGATGCCGATGATCTGAGTAGCGAGCAGATGCAAACCATTGCCGGTGAGTTCAACCTGTCCGAGACCGCCTTTGTGTGCGCCCCGGACAATCCGGTCCATACCGCCAAACTACGGATATTCACGCCGAAAAAAGAGCTTCCGTTTGCCGGTCATCCGACCGTTGGCAGCGCGGTTGCGCATATGATGCGCGTTGAGGCCAACACGCAGATCGATCAGCTGGCCACTTTTGAGGAAAAACTCGGATTGGTGCGGTGCGCGCTGAAACATAATGGCGATTGGTATGCTGAGTTTGATGCACCAACGCTGCCGCGGCAGATTGAGGCACCGCTCGACCGCGACGCGTTTGCGCTGGCCTTGGGTTTGGACGCGGAAGATCTTTATCTCGACAATCACCAATTGACGGTTTTTGCCGCGGGCAATGTGTTCGTTTTCGTGCCGGTGAAAGGGCTGGAGGCGATGCAGCGGATGCAAATTGATGGCGCAGCGATTGGCGCGCTGGCGCCTTCGATCAATGGCGAACCTGCGGAGGTTTACGCCTATTGCCGGGAAACGGTGGATCATACCTGTAAATGGCACGCCCGCATGTTTGCGCCGCATATGGGCATCCCGGAGGACCCGGCCACCGGGTCGGCGGCTGTCAGCTTTGCGGGCGCAATTTCGCTGTTTGACGGCCTGGTTGAGGGCCCGAATGTCTTTTGGATCGAGCAGGGCGTTGAAATGGGGCGCCCGTCGCGGATCCGATTGGAGGTGTCGGTCAAACAGCAGGCGATGCACACGATCCGCATTGGCGGCCATGCGGTGAAAATCGCCGAGGGCCGGCTCCGTGTCTGAGACGCGCGCGGCCAATGGTTTTTCGTTTGCGGGCTCGTTGGATGAAACGCTCGACAGGGTTTGGCGTTTGCTCGGGCGCGGTGTCGCCGACAGGCATGCCGCAGAACGCCACCCGACGCTGGCCAATGTCGGTTTGGATGGGGCGCCGCAATTGCGCACGGTGGTGTTGCGGTCGGCTGATCGCGGGGCCGCTTTGCTGACGGTTCATACCGATAACAAGTCAGCCAAGGTGTCGCAGCTTCAGGCCGATCCGCGCTGCGCGTTACATGTCTGGAATGGAAAGCAAAAACTGCAAATGCGGATCAAAGCGGAAGCAGCGCTCCTCACCGGCGCATCGGTGGCAGATATCTGGGATCGCGTACCGGCATCGTCGCGCACTGCCTATGGCGGCGACCCTTTCCCCGGTTCGCCGCTTGATGATCTGGCAGCGTATCGTGCAGATGTTGATCCAGAGCGCTTTTGTGTGTTGGCTCTGCACGTGCAGGCCATCGAAACGTTGTGCCTGGCGCCAGACCGGCATTATCGCGCCGTTTACACCAAGGATAATGGATGGGGCGGACAATGGCTGGCACCATGAGATTGCTGCGCGGACGCTTGTGCTGGTTTGACCGGGTACAAAGCCCTGAAGGTGATGTGCCGGACCCGATCTATGTCGATGATGGCGGTGTGCTGATCGAGGATGGCATCATCGCCTGGTCGGGGGATTGGGATAAGCGGCCAGATCATCTGCGTGATGCCGATTACGAAGACCATCGGCCAAACCTGATCATGCCGGGTTTTATTGACCCGCACATTCATTTTCCGCAATCGCAAGTGGTGGCCAGCTATTCCGGTTCCTTGCTGGAATGGTTGAACAGCTACACGTTCGTGGAGGAGCAGCGCTATGGCGATCGCGCCTTTGCCGATGTCATGGCGGGCCGCTTTCTGGATCAATTGATCGCGCATGGCACGACGAGTTGCGTTGCCTTTGCCTCGGTTCATCGCGCTAGCGCCGAGGCGCTGCTCGATGCGGCGCTTACCCGCAACATGCGGCTTGCCACGGGTAAGGTGATGATGGACCGCAACGCGCCCGATGCGCTGCTTGATGATGCGCAGAGCGGCTATGATGACACCAAGGCGCTGATCGAGGCCTGGCGTGGCCGTGGACGCGTATCGGTTGCGATCACGCCGCGCTTTGCGCTCACCTCTTCGACTGCCCAGATGAAGGCCTGTGGCGCGTTAGTCGAGGAGCACCCCGATCTTCTGATCCAAACCCATCTGTCGGAAAACCATGCCGAGATCGAGACGGTGCTCGACCTCTTTCCCTGGGCGCAGGACTACACCGATGTTTATGATCATTTCGGCCTGCTGACGCCGCGCAGCCTGATGGGCCATTGCATCCATCTCAGTGAGCGGGAGGTTGTCCGGCTGGCCGAGGCCGAAGCGGTGGCGGTGTTCTGCCCGACGTCGAATTTGTTTCTTGGCAGCGGGCTGTTCGATCAGGCGCGGATCTTGAAAGCGGGTGGCCGGACGGCGATCGCCACCGACATTGGCGGCGGGACCTCCTGGTCGATGCTGCGCACGCTTGATGAGGGCTACAAGATCCTCAACAGCCAGGGCCAGCGTTGGCACCCGTTCAGTTCGTTTGCGCAGGCCACTCATGGCAATGCCTGCGCGATCGGCATGGAGGAAAAGATTGGCGGGCTCGGTGCCAGCAAGGAAGCTGATCTGATCGTTCTGGATGCGCGCGCTACCAGTGCCATGGCGCTGCGGATGGAAACGGTTAGCGATCTGGCCGAGGAACTGTTTGTGCTGCAAACGATGGGTGATGACCGCGCGGTACGTGAAACCTATATTGCCGGCCAAGCCTCGAAGCGCGGCTGACTGTTCGCGTTACAAAGATCGAAAAATCTCAAGCAATTTCGTAGCCGACATCGCTGCTGGCCGCTTTAAGTGCCTCAAAAAATGATTCCGCCAATGAACGGAAGATGATGATTTGAAACGTGTTTTCAGCCTCATGCCAAATTTGCGCGGTGATGCCATGGTGGCTAGTGGCAAGGCCAGAGCGCAACGGCATTGTGGCGAAGTCGATGGCGAACAGTTTGGACAGGACCCAGACCGATTGCGCGCCGCTGACCTTAAGGATCGTGCGGCCGTGCGATAAATCCACGACGGTTCCCTTGTCGCCGATCTTCCCGCTCAGCTTTGCGGGGACGGCTTGGTCTTCGGTGATGATCAGCCAGCGCGACGGGGCGATCTCAATGGCGGTTGAGCCTTTCGGGATGAGGCGGCGCACGTTTGATCGCGTGTCATGCCATGCGGCCATCTCGCAGATCGCGCGGCCAAAAAGCTCATGAATTTGTACGCCAGCGGCGCCATTTTCCGCCGCGTATGTTCCGGCCTTCATGGAGGCAGCAAGCGGTGAGGCGGCTTTGCCCGGGACGATCTGTGCGGATTGAAAAATGTTAGCCATGCATCCTGGTCCCTTCCGGATCGACCATATGATGATCGATGATCTCGACCGGCAAATGCGTGCCCGTGCGCACCGGGTCGGTGGCAAAGAGGCGGCGGCCTTTTTGCGTGTCTCCGTTTTCCAGGAGCGCCAGCGCGACATAGGTGTTCAGTTCCGGCGAAAAACACATGGCGGTCAAATGGCCGAGCGACCAGCCAGGCTCTTCCTTGGCTTCACTGGCGACCAGATGGCTGCCGGCTTTCAGCTTTGCCCCGTTGAGGGACTTCACGCCAACAAGCGTCCAGCGGTTTTCATCGGTCAGTCCTTCGCGGTCGATCATGGCGGAACCGATAAAGGGCTTCTTCTTGGAGAGCATCCAATCCAGATGGAGATCGCTGGCGGTCGTGCGTCCGTCAATTTCAGCGGCGGTGACATGGCCTTTTTCAATGCGCAGCGTGCCGAGCGCCTCGAGGCCATAGGGCACCATGCCCAATGGCTGGCCCGCTTGCATCAGCGCATCCCACATCGCTTCACCATGATGGGCGCCGCAATAAACCTCAAAGGCCAGTTCGCCGGAAAAGGAGAGGCGACAGATCATCACCGGGATTCCGTCGATCTCGCCCTCGACGATCCCCATGAAGGGGAGGGTCATATCATCGACCGCAGTGCCGGTGACACTTTTTGCCAGAACGTCGCGTGACTTCGGACCGGCGATCGCCACGCCGGCCCATTGGTCGGTCACCGACGTCAGATGCACGCGCAGGTCCGGCCAATGCACGGCCAGCATCTTTTCCATTTGCTGCATCACGATGGCCGCGTTGGCGGTGGTCGTCGTCATCAGGAAGCGGTTTTCAGCGAGGCGCCATGTCGTGCCGTCGTCCATGGCGAACCCGTCTTCGCGCAGCATGAGGCCATAGCGCGCCTTGCCGACTTGGAGTTTGGCAAACCCGTTGGTGTAGACCCGGTTCAGAAAAATTGCGGCATCGGGACCCTGAACATCGATCTTACCAAGCGTTGATACATCGACCATGCCGACCTTGGTGCGCACGGTTTTGGCTTCACGCACATAGGCCTGCTCCACATTTTCGCCGGGCTGGTTGTAGCTTTCCGGGCGCATCCAAAGACCGGCCTCATACATGCGGGCACCGGCGTCGATATGCCGTTCATGCATCGGCGTCAGGCGTTTGGGCTGCAGATCACCAAACCGCTCGGCAGCGAGTGTGCCGATCGCGACGGCGGTATAGGGCGCGCGAAAGCGCGTGGTGCCAACCTCCGGGATCGGTTTGCCAAGCGCATCGGCCATGATGGAAAGCGCCGGGATGTTGGATGTTTTGCCCTGGTCGGTCGCCATCCCCAGCGTTGTGTATCGCTTCAGATGTTCAACAGAGATAAAGCCTTCGCGGTGGGCCAAGGCAACATCATCGGCCGTTACGTCATGTTGCAGATCGACGAAAGCCTTGCCCGGATAGGCAATGTGCAGAACCGGGGCGGGGTTGGGTGACAGGCTGTCGCCAAAATCAAACGCGCCGGCGGCGGCACCATGCGCCGACATCCCGTTTAGCTTTTGCGGAACGCAAAATGCCTGAAGCACATTGTCCCAAACCGGTTTTTCGCCCTTTTGCGACGCCAGATGGATAACCGGTGACCAGCCGCCCGAAACCAGCAGCGTGTCGCACTTAATGACATCGGAAGCGCCTTTTGCCGTGCCGGTTTCCAGATCCCACGCTGCGACATGGATTTCGCGCACCCGTTTTTTGCCCCGCGTGCCAATCACGGCGCGGCCGGTGATGCGCTTTGCGCCCGCTGCCTGGGCGCATTGCTCGGCGGCCTCGCTGATCTTTGGCCGGACATCGATGATGGCGACTATGTTTGCGTCCGCCTTCGCCAGTTTTTGCGCGGCGCTGTACGCGCTGTCATTATTGGCGAAGATCGCGATCTTCTGGCCCGGTAAACAACCATGATTTTCGGCATAGGTCAGGGCCGCTGAGGCCAGCATGATGCCCGGCCGGTCATTGCCCGGGAAGATGATCGGGCGTTCAAGAGCGCCTGTGCACAGGCGCACATGGCCGGCTCGGATGACCCAATGGCGTTGCCGCGCCATGCCTTTTGGCGGGCGGCGCATATGATCGGTCACCCGTTCTACGGCGGCCAGCACATTGCCATCGTACCAGCCCCAGACGCAGGTCCGGTCGAGAAGTTGAACCCCTTCTACCAGCAGTTGGTCTTTCTGCGCGGTGCTTAGCGCGTGGGCTGATTGTTCGCACAGGATGACACGGCTGCCGTCCTTTGCCGCCGCAAGGGCTTGGCTGACCCCTTCCTGCCGGCCGCCGACGACCAAGACATCGCAAAAGGCGTTGACGCGCTCATACCGGCTTGCATCGGGTGTGGTGCCGGCCTTTCCCAAACCGGCCGCGCGGCGGATGAAATGCTCGCAAAACATCCAGAACCGGGTGCCTTTGAGCGGGCCGATGACCGGCCCCATGAAGGTCTTGTAGTAAAAGCCTGCCGCTAACGCCTTGCCACCAAGCTGGTTGATCGCCATCAGATCGTGGTCCAGCGTAGGCCAGCGATTTTGGCTTTCAACGATCATGCCGTCATAGATTTCAATTTCGGTGGCGCGCAGATTAGGCTCGCGCACACCGTCGCGCATGTGGGTGAAAAGGGCGTTGGGTTCTTCAAAGCCAGCGGCAAACAGGCCGCGCGGGCGGTGATATTTAAAGGATCGTCCGACGATCGATACGCCATTCGCCATCAGCGCTGAAGCAAGCGTGTCGCCGTTGACGCCAAACATCTGCTTGCCATCAATGGTAAAAGCGACTGGGTCTGTCCGGTCGATCCTGCTGCCGCCCTTTTCAACCCGGTAACCGCTCATGGGCCGACGCGCTCCACCTTGATGATCTCATGGGTGATGGTGTTGCGGGTAACGATCATAAAGCCGCGGCAGCCGCCGGTATGTTGCCAGAGTTCGCGATGTTCGCCGGCGGGGTTCTTGCGGTCATACACCCATTGGTTCCAGGCTTGGGAGTTTTCCTGGGCCGGTTCAGGGCGCTTTGCGCTGTGGTCGGCGTCGCCATGGTAGGTGAATTCCGCAACATCGCGTTCACCGCAAAAGGGGCAGGCAATGCGCATCGTTCAGTGTTTCCAGGGCGTTGCGCCCTGGCCTTTCTCATCAATCACATAGCCGCGATAGAAGCGATCCAGCGCATAGGCTTCGTTGAAGGCGTGTGGTTCGTCTTTCGCGATGGTGTGGGCAAAGCACCAACCCGAGGCAGGCGTTGCCTTAAAGCCGCCATAACACCAGCCCGCATTGAGATACATGCCGGGCAAGGGGCCCTTTGCGATGATTGGCGAGCCATCCATGGACATGTCCATGATGCCGCCCCAGGAGCGGAGCAATCGAACCTTGGCGAAGGCGGGAAACAGTTCGACCAATTCACTCATGACGTCTTCAACGACCGGTAGATTGCCGCGCTGGG
>JBCCRB010000057.1:0-10540 GCA_039208465.1 Pseudomonadota bacterium | reverse complement strand
TACTGCTTTTTGTGTGTTGGCCATGATGGCCTGTGTGTCAGCGGCGGCCGCCATCTTGCTTAACGAGATGATCGCAACAACTGCCGCACGGTGCGTAGAAGAAGTACGCCGCCCCAGATTTTCCGTCATCCGCGATATCTAGCGCCGACTGCAGGTTAAAGTCGTGTCATGCCGCCGCCAGTTGAGCGGCTGGCTCATCACGATTTGGGCGCAATACTGATGATCCCAAGCGTGATCGCATAAGCAACCGCCTGCACGCGGTTGACCGCATTGAGCTTCTGTGTGGCCGCAGACATGTAATTATTAACCGTATGGCTCGACAGTTCGAGGATCATGGCAATTTCTTCGCTTGTCTTACCGAGCGCCGTCCAGCGCAGACACTCGACCATGCGCGGCGATAACCCATATTCTTCGGCCTGATCGGCCGATGCCGCATCGCCGGAACCGTACAAGACAAGGTCAAACAGCTTCTTGCGCCAGCTGGCTGAGTCAGTGTCTTTGCCGACGATAGCCGCCGGCCCGATTTCATTGACCGGCACGAGCAACACGACCATGTGGCCAGGACCAATGACCCGGCTCATAATCCTGAATTGCGCCACCCGGTTCGCTTCGGTGCTCAAATCAAAGATGCCATCAAGCGCGATGTGGTGCACCAGGTCGACGGGCGGACCACCATTTTGCTGCTTGATCTTTTGCCCCAACAAATCCTCAAGGCTGCCCAGCGCAACGGGTCCTAATTCGCGGCTCGGCATACCGGGTCGCGGTCGCAGCACATGGGACTGAGGGTAGAAATCGAGCAGGAAATAGCCGCCGCGTTCAAGATAGGAGGCAAGCAGGGCGAGGTCACGATGGCCGCAAACATGATCAGTCGAACTTTGTCGACCTGGGGTCAGTTTGCCGGTTCCCTCAAGATGCAAGCTCATCTTACCGCGTATACCATTCCTTTCCATGCGCCCGGTTGAGCTGAGGCTCACCCGGTTAATCTATTGATTCGCGTCACGAAATTTTCTGCAACTCTATCAGTAATTACTACCAGATTTCGTAGTGAAATCACAGGTTTTAATAAATGGTTAGGCAATTGCCTTGGCGCTAAATCAGCCTCAAGCTTCGCAAAATGCCCGTGTGATAAGCGATATCCCTAAGCACCGACCGCATATGGAGTATTGCCCGTGATCAAGGCCGTCATTTTGCCAACGCTCTGCCTCGGCGGCTTCCTTGCCACGCTGGCATTCACGCAAATGCCAAGTGGCGGCAATGACACAGCGATGGAAAAGGAAAAACCGAAAAAGCTGACCAAGCTGGAAACCACCATGCCGATACTTTCAGGCACGCAAAAGGTCGGCTATTGCGAAGTGCGCGCCGAAGTCGCCTTCGCCGTCGAAACGCTGGTCACCGCCGAAGCACGGCTCTACGACGCCCTGTTGCGTTTTTCGCTCGACCCTGATGCCTCACCCGAAGCGACTTGTGATGCCTATCTGAGGCTGGAAAATCCGGAAATTTTTGTCATGGAAACCGAGTTTGCCCGCGCACTGTGATCAGCCGTCGCGTTCAAATTCAAGACCCGTGCGCCCGGTCGTCGACGGGAAATACTCCACTTGGAGCACACGCACTTCATCAAGCTTGTGGGGAAACGCTTGCCGCATCGCCTGCTCATGTGCCTCTGCCAGGTTCAAATAACCAGCCTGATCAAGCGGCAAATCAAGCTTAGCAGTGTGATTGAACAGAAATTCATTGGTCACCGCTGGCAGCGCCCGCGCCAGCACGTCTTCGGGAAAAGAACTCAGCCCGGTCACGCTGTACCGAAAGAACAGGTAGCCACCGACATTCTGCCCGTCGATCACCGACAGCGCGATCGGAACATTAAGCGTATAGGCGCTTTGCCCCTTGTCCTTCTTTGCTTTGTCAGCCGGCGCTTCATCGCCTGTTGCCATTGACGATTGTCCGGCAAACAAGCCGAGCGCGGCACCGGCAACAGCCAACAATGCAAGCGGATATTCCTTCACATCAGCCCCCGACTGATCGTCTAGACAAAACGCGAATAGGTGCCATCGGTGGTCGAAGCCTGATGGGCCCGTGACAGGACCGCCAATATGTCCTCCGATGCCCCGCGCGCAGCCGCAAGCGCCCGCACATTTTCTTCCACCGCAGCCTTCAACGCACGAAGCACAGCCGTCAGTTCCGGTGCAAAGGCCCGGTGATCGGCACCTTCAAGCGCCAGGTTGATCTCATAATGACAGCGGCTTTTCTGGTCGACGAACCGGCTGAGATCGGCCTGCGGATTGGCACGCAATGCTTCGGTCTCTGCCTTCATCAAGGCGATGAGCCGGTTAACAACCAGCGGAAGCTGGGCCAGAACCGCCGGATCGGGCGTGCCTGCTTGCCCACTCATCACAACGATCCTTTCTCGGGCGCAGCCGCATTGAGCGCACCTTCAATCTGGCGCGCGACGCCCAGATCAATGTCATCGGCCAATTGCGTGCTCAGGACATCGACAAACATGGAGCGCCAGACCGAAGCGCCCGCCCCTTCGCCAAAAACGGCATCATTGTATGGCAACATGATATCGACCATCTGCGCGATCATCAGCGCTTCAAAAGCCTTGGCGGGCGAGTCTGCGGCCGCCTGTACTGTCGGTGCCGCGTTGCTTTCAGCGGAAGTTTGCGGTTCGGGCAAGGCAAAACGCGCACCGCTTGGCGCCGACGCGCTCGCTATTTCCGGCGCTTTCGGTGCGGCAGCGGTTTCGCCCGCGGCGCCCACAACTGCTAGACTACCTATCTCCATAATCTGGCACGATGGACCCGCTAACTTGTGCGTGGCTTTCGCCGCATGTGGTGTTCGATCACCTGCTCATGATTTTGCCGCTCTTGTTGGCTACGTGTGACAAGCGCCTTTGCCGCCCCGAGTTTTTCATCGACCTTGTCGCTGCGTAATTGGTGCGTCGAGGCTTCGGCGCGCAGACGCGCAGTCTTTGCAGCAAGCACGGCAAGCGCGCTCAGCAACGCCTTGTACTCACTGGCCACCACGGGCTGCAGAGACAGGGCCAGCAAATCGCTGCGCGCAAGATAATGTTCACACTGGTCAATGCGCCGCTTCAAATCGGCCTCTTCGCGCAACGCCGCACCAAGTTCCGATTGGGCCATCTTCGCCTTCAACTGCATGATCCGCGAGGCTGCCGCCAGCCGTTCCTGCCGTTTGGCCAGATCAGACCGGCCCATTGAAAACCCCTTCCAGGCCGGTTGCGAAAAGCAGCAGCAGATGCTGCGCCGAGAAAAACAGGATCACCAGGAAGCCGAACAGGATGAAGGGCAGCGCCACGAAATAAACCGGCACCTGCAGCGCCAGCTTATTGATGAAGCCGAGCGCCACATTGACGACAATGGCATAAACCAAAAACGGGCTGCCCAATTGCAGCGCAACGCGAAACGATTGCACAAGGCCGTCGGTCAAGTTCATCATCATCTCGCGCGTATTGGGCAAAAAGCCCATCGGCGCCACGCTGTAACTGTCGGCAACGGCGCGCAAAACCAGATGTTGGAAGTCCATCACAAACAGCAGTGTCAGCGCGGCAAAGGAGATCAGATTGGTCAAAGCCGGCTGCGCCTCCTGGCCTTCAATCGCCATACCCATAATGCCGGACAGGCCAATCGACATCGCCACCCCGGTGATGATGTATTCCAGCGCCAGAAAGTAAAACCGCACCATCAGGCCCATCAGCACGCCAAACAAGATTTCCCCCACAACCGCCCGTAAGAGCGTATCGATACCATCACCCGGTTGCGGGCCGGCGCTCGGAATAAGCGGCACCATCGCGATGGTTATCGTCAGCGCCAGCAACAGCCGCACATTCGGCGCCACACGCGCGCTGGAAAAACCAGGCAGCACCATAAATAGCGCGCCGATGCGGCAGAACGTCAGGATAATGGATTGTAGTTCGCCCGACAGGAAATCGATCAAGAGACGCTTCCGATCACTTCCACCACAACACGACGACCAATTTCCAGATGCGAGAGGACGGCAATCTCCGGGCTCAGCCGTTCCACCATCATACGCACAT
This sequence comes from Pseudomonadota bacterium, assembly GCA_039208465.1. Classification (GTDB taxonomy): domain Bacteria; phylum Pseudomonadota; class Alphaproteobacteria; order Rhizobiales; family Rhizobiaceae; genus JBCBDX01. The sequence continues at coordinate 6,486 of JBCCRB010000057.1, read as the reverse complement.
AGGGGCGCGCCTCCGGGCTGGTGATGATAACGAACAGCTTGCCCAGCGCTTTCAGTTCCGCCACCTTGTCACGAACGGCAATGGCGAACTCCTCCAGAAGCGCCGGTTCGATATCAAAGCGGATGATCTCACCATTGGCATCGCGCTTGAGCGATTCACGCACCACAAGATCCCAGCGACTGCCGAGACCCAAAACATAAAGCGTACCGTTGACGCTGAAATCGGCGCATAATTGCGAGGAAAGCCGCGTGCGCACATGCTCGACAAGCAACTCTGTCTTGCGCACGGTCGGCGCGATCTCCGCAACCGCCTCGATGATAAACGGCAGATTGCGGATCGAGACGCGCTCGGCAAGCAGCAGCTTCAACACCGCTTGCAGCCCCGGATAGCTTAGATGGTTGGTACAGGTCTCTTCCACCAGCTTGCGATAGTCGCCGCCCATATTGGCAACCAGCGACATCATTGCCGAATAGGACAGCAATTGCGGGGCATTGTCCCGGATCACCTCACTTAAATGGGTGAGCATGACCGTCGTTGAATCGGCAAATTCCAGACCAAGATTGGCGATGTCGCCGACAAAGGTTTCCGGCACGCTGTTGGCTTTCATGCCAAACGCGGGTTCGATCGTTTGCGTTGCCGGCAACCCCTTTAGTTTTGCAGCATCGGCAAACACCACCACCTCGCCGAGCCTTGCCTCAGCCTCGGCAACCACCGTGCCATGCACCCGGATCTGGTACATCTTCGGCGGGATCGTTAGGTCATCACGCAAGGCAACTTCCGGCACAACAAAGCCCAACTCGCTGGCGAACCGTTTGCGCATCTTGTTCATCCGCGAAGCAAGCTCCTGCTTGGATGGCAGCAATTTGGCCGACAGCTGCTTGCCCAGAACCAGCTCCAACTCGGCATTGGCAAGCGACGAGGAGACCGAGTCACGCTTGGCCTGAATTTGCGCCGCTTCGGTCTCCTCAATCTTCTTCTGTTCGGCTTCCTTCTGCTGCCGTTCGCGAATGGGCTTGAGATAGGCAACCAGGCCAAATGCGGCGGCGATCAGCAGGAACGGAAACGCGGGCAGGCCTGGCATCGCCGCCAGAACGACCATCATGCCGGCGGCCAGCAAAAGCGCGCGCGGATAGCCGCCGAGCTGCGTCAGAACCGCTTTATCGACCGAACCGACCGTGCCGCCTTTCGACACAATCAGTCCGGCCGCCAGGGAGACGATAAGCGCCGGGATTTGCGAGACCAACCCGTCACCGACCGACAGTTTGGTGAAGATGTCAGCCGCTTCATTGACGGTCATGCCGTGCCGGGTAACCCCGATCAAAATACCGCCGAAAATATTGATCGCTGTGATGATCAGCCCGGCAATCGCATCACCGCGCACGAACTTCGATGCACCATCCATCGACCCGAAGAACGAGCTTTCTTCTTCCAGCTCCTTGCGCCGGGCGCGCGCTTCCTTGTCATCAATGACACCGGCGGACAAATCCGCATCGATCGACATCTGCTTGCCGGGAATTGCATCAAGCGTGAACCGGGCGCCAACTTCCGCAATTCGCGTCGCACCTTTCGTGATCACCATGAAATTGACCGTGATCAGGATCAGGAAAACCACGATGCCGATCACGAAATCACCGCTCATGACAAAGCGCGAAAAGCCGCCAATCACGTGGCCTGCCGCCAACTCACCTTCATGGCCATCGGACAGGATGATCCGCGTCGTCGCAATGTTGAGCGACAGCCGCATCAGCGTCGCCATCAACAGGATGGTCGGGAAGGAAGAAAAATCCAGCGGCCGGTTGATCCACAACGCGACCATCAGGATCAGGATCGAAAACGAGATCGAGACCGCCAACCCGATATCAATAAGAAAGGTCGGAACCGGCAGAAACAGGATGGTGAGGATGAGAATGATGCCGATCGCAAAAACAACATCGCGGCTTGCAAGCAAGCGGTCCGCACCCTGCAACACATCCGCCGCACCAGATTTCGCCGCCATCGATCATCCATCGCGTTGATAAGTAGAAATGATGTTAGCGGGCGAGGCTTGCGCGAAATTCGCTTCGGTCAGAAACCGCTCTCGATCCGGGCATAGGTCACATCGGCAAGACGGCCTATTTGCGAACCGATGAACGGGGCAAAAATGATCAGTGTGATAAAGATCGCAACGATCTTCGGGATAAAGGTCAGCGTGATTTCCTGCACCTGGGTCAGCGCTTGCGCCAATGCGATCACCAGGCCCACTGTCATCGCAGCGATGATCGGCGGCGAAGAGGCTATGATCGTGGTCCAGATCGCAAATTGGGTGATATCGAGCGCGTCTGAAGCGTTCATTCGCTCAAGCTCACGCCGGGGCCGATGACCACTTGCTCGCCATTGTCCAACGTGGCGACGAGCCCGTCAGAGAAGATCGAGACCGAATTGACCTTGCCGACCGTCGCGCCATCACTGCTGGTCAGCGTCATGCCGACAATCGTTCCGGCCTGCTCCACCAGCGATGTCTCCAGCATCTTGGCAAGCTGATCGTTCGTCTTGATCGACTGTTCCACGTTGGAGAAAGTTGCCAATTGGGCCACATATTGGCTGGAATCCATCGGCTCGGTTGGATCCTGATTCTTCAACTCGGCAACGAGCAATTGCAGGAATGCATCATAGTCGAGCGTCGCTTGGGCTGCGTCCGGAGATTGCGCAACAGTGCCTGTGCTTACGGCCGTGGAAACGGGATTGATCATGCGCTTGCCGCCAATTTGTCAGTCGGGCCATCGAGATGTGCATCATCCTCCGCGCCCGCCTTGCTATCCTTATTCAGGATCGAACTTTCCGTATCAAACAGGGTGCGGATCATTTTCAGGGACGGGTAGTAGGAACCCTGATTGATCTGCACGTCGATGTCTTTCAGGATGAACAGAACTTGCTTGTTCTCAAAACTGTCCAGCAGATTGTTCATGCATTCGCGATAGGCATGCATGATCTTGTCAGCATCCTGCGGTGACATCACCATCAACTGAACGATGTAATAGAGCTGCTTGAGCGGTGTGTCGGCATCTTCCACCTGCATCACATGGTTCTCTAAGAGAAAATGCGCGTCATTGAGCAGTTCCAGACACACTTTCCGGTCCGCGCGCAGCACCGCACCATTGATGAAGATGCGGTCATTGGCTTTCAAATAGAGCTTTAACGGACTGCTCATTTGTAAGCCTCCCTGATGGTGCGTACGATATCGAGAAGGCCTTTGATATTGTCGGATTCTTCCTGCCTTATGTTTTCACATTCCTGCAGGATCCAGATGCCGATGGAGATAAGACCGGCTCGCAATTCATCATCAAGCGCATTGTCCGGGTTGATCAGATCCTGCAGCAGCGCGCTCCACAATTTATTGGTAAAATGGATCGCCTTGACGGCTTCAATCGAGCGCGGGCCTTTCGCTTCGGCCTGTTCCAGCAAATCGATACATTGCTCAAAGAAGACACGCTCGCGATCGCGGGCATCGACTGAGGACTCTTGTTGTATTTCTGAATATCTTTGGAGCACAATCTAAGCCTTCTTACCGCACGCTAGAGAAACCGCATGATCGACAATTGCTGCACACGTGACGTGATCGAGTAGGAAATCTCGATCTGGGTAATCACGCTGTTCAGCTCTGCTGATTTTTCAAACACGTCGACCTGTTCCATCTCCGCAGTGAATGTTGTGAGCAAACGCATCTGCGCGTCTAACTGCTCACCATTTCTCGCAAGCCTCGCTTGCGTGAGGCCGACTTCACTGCGCAGCTGTGAAAAACCGTTCACAGAAGTCGATGTTTTCTCAAGCGCGAAGGTGCCGACGGAGTCCAAGGCATCGGCACCAAGGTCTGATCCGTAGAAGGCGTAAGCGGCGACCATGCCGGCAAACAAGTCACGCACCGCCTCTTCATTGGCCGTCACGCCGATTTGCACCGTCACCTCATCAGAAATGCGATTGACGATGGCATTATCGGAAGCATTGGAAATCCCCGACCAGGCAGGCGAGGCAAACAGCGGCTCCAAATCATTGGCCAGAAAGTCGTCCATCTGTGCGGCAGTGATCCCGGCCGTCGCCGGGTCGGAAATAGCAAATCCAAAACGCGTGACAAATGCAGCTTCGACCGATGCTTGAAGGGCGCTGCCTTCATAATCTTCCATCGCGCTGCCATCGGTGTTTTCACCGCCAAAAAGCGAAACGCCCCCGATCTGCGCGTTCAAGCGGGCAACCGCAGTTTCCAATCCATCAGCTGCCGATTGGCTGACCAGCGGCCGCTGCAGATTATCGCCAATGGCTGGCACCAGGCTCGCCATAAAATCCTGCGCTATGTCAGAAACTTGCGAAAGCGCATCCTGCGTGCCGGTCAAAAAAGTGTCGGCCCGCGATTGCGTCACCTTGAATTGTTCGATCCGCGTGATCTCATTGCGTAGCGACGTCAAATCCCGCATCCGCTCACCGATCTCCAGACCGGTATCGGCAAACCGCCCGGTCACGACCTCATCCTGTAGCCGGACCAGATTTTCCTGCAGAGAGGCGGTCGTCGACCGCAAACCCATATTGATCGCCAGCGATGACAGGGAAGAGATCTTCATGACTTACCGGATGCTATCAAGCAGTGTTTGGAAAAGCTGGTCGACGGTCGCGATAATCCGCGCCGAAGCTTCATAGGATTGTTCCAACTCGATGAGCCGGGACATCTCCTCATCCATGTTCACGCCGGTCTCATTGAGCAATTGCTGCTCAAAGCGCTCGCTCAACACCGATTTGCGATCGGCCGCGGCAGAAGCGGTGCTGCGGATGCCCTCCATCCAGCCGAGCGAGGCTTCCGCGTAAGACGCCAGCGAATAAGACCCGGCAATCCCCGCCGTCGCGTCCGTGGCATAAGCGGCGCCGAAATTCTCGGTCAGATTCAAAAGCTGCGCGGAAAAACCACTGTCGCCATTACTGTTGGCGACATAGGCCGCGCCATTGGCACCACCATCACGCAGCAACAGGGCCGAGCCGCCGACTTCCGGCAAATAGAGATTATTGACCGATATCGAACCGGCCATACCGGTATAAACTGCACCGGCAGGTGGCATCGCCGGCCCGCCATCATAGGTAAAGAGCCCGGCAAGCGTTGGCGCACCGCCGCCGGTCTGGTCGGTCTCGGCAAAAGCAACGACAAGCCCGCGCGCGATCTCGTCAAGCTGTGCCTGGGCATCGACCGCAATATCATCGCGCAACTGCGCCCAGGCGGCCAAGCTGCCCGCCGCATTGGTCGACGCCCCGCTGCCAATATCGAGCGGAATGCCATCGATGCGCGGCAGGGCGCCGCTGGTACTGGGGTCAAATGTGGGGGTCGGTGAAAAAGTGACCGCGCGCGGATTGGTCTCAAAAAGCGTGACACCCTGATAGGTGTAGAGCACCATATCATTATCATCCCGCACGACGGGATTGACCGCGATATGCGTCGACAGATCTTTAAGCAGCGTGTCACGCCGGTCCAGCCATTGGCTGGCATCATTGCCCGACCGGGTCTCGGCAATCACATTGTCATTGACCTGCTTGAATTCGGCCAGCAGCGCGTTGATATCGGCGACCGATTGCTCCATCTGCCGATCTGCTTCAGCGCGGAACAATTGCACCGCACCGCTGGCCGTCGACAGGCGATCGGCCACTTCACGCGCGGAATCGATCGTTGCGCTTGCCAGAATTTCGTTGCCGGGATCGCCTGAATAAAGCTGCAGACTGTTTTCCAGATTGGTCAGCGCCGACGAGATCGATGTCTCGCCATCAACCCCATTGATCAACCGGCTCAGCCGCGTCACTGATGAGGAGAGCGTTTCCTGCGCAACCGCCGAGGCACTGGCCCGCAGACTGCTGTTGAGCAAGCTGGCATTTTCAACCCGGCGCACTGAGATCGTCTGCTCGCCCGACGGACCATAGGTTATGGCCGCATCGCGGCGGCTGTAATTGGGATCGCTCGCTCCGGCAATATTATTGGTAAGAACTGACGTGCGCGTTCCGGAGTTAAGAATAGAATTCTGTGCAATCCGTAACGCGCTTGTCAGTGTCAAATTCATGAAAATCGACCACTAATTGCCGGTCCGCTCATCGCGTTAGCGCTTGAGGTTGATGACCACTTCGGTCAGCTCGGAACCAGTCTGGAACACTTTGGAATTGGCCGAATAGCTGCGCTGGGCTTCGATCATCTCGGTCAGTTCCTGCGCAACATCCACGGTTGATGTCTCCAGTGCGCCGGAAACGATCGATCCGGCACCCGCTTCCTCGGCAAAGCCGATCGCAACGTCACCGGATGCTTCCGTTGGCGAGAACGTATTGCCGGTCAGCGCGTTTAAATTGTCAGGGCTGGCCACCGTCGCCAGCGGCACCCTGAACAAGTCCCGGGAGGAACCATTGGTGTAGAAAGCGGCCATCGTGCCATCGGGTGTAAACTCCACCCTTTCAATTGCGGATGGCGCCGTACCATTGACCGCAATGTCGGTG
>JBCCRB010000056.1:0-10624 GCA_039208465.1 Pseudomonadota bacterium | reverse complement strand
TGCGCATTGCGGTCCAGCAAGGCGAACAATTGCCCTATTCGACGCTGGGTAACCTCAACGTGACGGTTATTCCTGGCGCCGGGGCAACCCAATTCATCTATAAGGACGAGCAGATCGTGCTGCCCGAGCCAACAATCCGAAACCTTGTTGTGCTCGTCGGCTTTGATGAGGGCCCGTACGACACGCCGTAAATTCAGGTTACGTTAACCACGTTTCCTAACCGCGCGTTCACCATGATGCGTAAGACTGCTGGGCGTAACAGTTCTTGCGTATTGGTGCTTCATGTCTCGCGTACACCTACCCGCGCCCTCGCTGGCGCCGGACCACACTAGTCCCGCAGCCAGCATTCCGGCCTTTGCCAACACTATTTTAAAGGGCGATTGCATTTCGGCCATGGAGTCGCTGCCGGAAAACTGTGTCGACATGATCTTCGCCGATCCGCCCTACAATTTGCAGTTGGATGGGACATTACATCGCCCGGACCAGTCACGGGTCGACGCCTGCGATGATCATTGGGATCAATTTGCCTCGTTTGAAGCCTATGACGCCTTCACCACCGCCTGGTTGTTGGCCGCCCGGCGCGTCTTGAAGCCCAATGGCACGATTTGGGTGATTGGCTCCTACCACAATATTTTCCGGGTCGGCGCCAAGATGCAGGATTTGGGCTTTTGGATCCTCAATGATGTAATTTGGCGCAAAACCAATCCGATGCCGAATTTTCGCGGCCGCCGCTTTCAAAACGCCCATGAGACCATGATCTGGGCAACCGGCAATGCCGACGCCAAGAAATACACGTTCAATTATGAGAGCTTAAAGGCGGCCAATGACGATGTGCAGATGCGCTCCGACTGGCTATTCCCGATCTGCCAGGGTTCAGAACGGTTGCGCGACGAAGATGGCAAAAAAATCCACTCGACACAAAAGCCTGAGGCGCTGCTGTCGCGTGTGCTGATGAGCGCGTCCAAACCCGGTGACATGATCCTCGACCCGTTCTTCGGATCGGGCACTACGGGGGCTGTCGCCAAGAAACTGGGCCGCCATTATGTCGGGATTGAGCGCGAACAGGCCTATATCAATGCCGCGGAAAAACGGATCGCCGCGGTCGAACCGCTTTCATTCCAATCGCTCAAATTGGTCACCGGCAAACGCGCCGAGCCCAAAGTGGCCTTCCTCTCGCTGATCGAGGGCGGTCTGCTCGAGCCGGGCACGCAATTGACAGACAAAAAACGCCGCTGGTCGGCCGTCGTGCAAGCCGATGGCTCGCTCAAATGCGATAACGCGCAGGCATCGATCCACCGGATGGGCGCAAAAGTGCAGGGGCTCGACGCCTGCAATGGCTGGACCTTCTGGCATTATGAGTTGGCCGACGGCAGCCTGCAGTTGATCGACACGCTGCGCGCGGTCATCCGCAAACAGATGGCGGTCGCCGGCGCCTGACTAGGCAGTGGCGGCCACGCCAAACCCTTCGAGCGCCGCCGGCAGCAATTCCGCGTCGGTAAAATGGATGGCCTGCCAACCAAAAGCGCGTGCGGCCTCAACATTGGCCGCTGAATCATCGATAAAAAGCGTCGCCGCCGGGTCCAGCTCGAAAGTCTGCGTATGCAGTGCGTAGATCGCCGGGTCAGGCTTGATCAGCTTGACCCGCCCCGAAACCGTGACCCCGCGCCCGGCTTTCAAGAACGGATACATTTCCTGGGCTTCCACGAATGTATCGGCAGCAAAATTGGTCAGGAAGGTCACATCGTGACCGGCCTCCAGAAGCGACAGCAGGATATTGACGGTCTCATCATAGGCGTGCGGCACCATCTCCGGCCAATTTAGCCGGAAAGCGCGGATTTCATCGGCCCAATCGGGGTGCTGCTCGATCGCAAGGGTTTCGGCGGTCTGCCATGAACGCCCGCGATCCTGCTCAATGTTCCAGGCGCTCGTGCAGACATTATCGAAGAACCAGGCCCGCTTTTCAGCATCAGGAATGATCCGCTGAAACGGTAGGTCGGGATCGTAATGGATAAGCACTTTGCCGATGTCGAAAACGACGTGTTTGATATGTCCGTCCATGCTGATGTGCACCCCTAGAATCGTATAGCCGGTAGAGCACACGCAATGACCTTTTTCATGACAGTCGGCAATGCCTCATCGCGCAGTTGGTCTTCACCCGACCACCATTGCGACGTACGCGGCTCGATACAGCCCGTTGCCGCCATCGTTTTCCAAACCGTCAGGCGCAGCGCGAAATGCGTGAACACATGGTTGATCTCCCCACATGCCTGCCACTGGGCCTTGGTCGCTGGTGCACCCGATAGATCAGTCGCGCCGTCTTTGCGTGCGTTCCAATCCGTGGTCGGCACTTGTGCCATATTTGCCAATAGCCCGGTGGATCCACGCTTCTCCAGCAAGACGGCGCCAGCTTCGCTCACGACCACATAGGCCGCGCCGAGGCGAACCGGCTTTTCCTTTTTCGCCGGTTTGACTGGAAAAGTCTGCGGATCGTGATCTTTCTGCGCGGCGCAAAAAGACCGCACGGGGCAGTGCAGGCAGGAGGGTCGTTTCGGTGTGCAGATGGTGGCACCCAAATCCATGCAGGCCTGTGCAAAATCGCCGGGCCGCGCTTCGGGTAAAGCTGCGGCGACCAAGGATTTGATCTCTTCCTTCGCCCTTGGCAGCGGCGTTTCCACCGCGTGCAGCCGCGAAAAAACCCGCTCGACATTGCCGTCAACGACCGAGGCGGGAATATCAAACGCAATGGCCGCGATGGCCGCCGAGGTATAATCGCCAATGCCGGGCAGGGCGCGCAACGCCGCTACATCAGCCGGAAACTGGCCGCCATGGTCGCGCACCACCATGTCGGCGCACTTCTTCAGGTTCCGCGCCCGCGAATAGTACCCAAGCCCCGCCCAGGCCTTGAGCACATCATCCTCGCTGGCCGCCGCCAGATCATGCACCGTGGGCCACCGATCGGTGAACTTTTCAAAATAGCTTTTTACGGTCGCGACCGTGGTCTGCTGCAACATGATTTCCGACAGCCAGACCCGGTATGGATCAGGCGCCGTACCGTTACGCCGATCGTTGGGCGCGACCCGCCATGGTAGGCGGCGAGCAGCGCCATCATACCAATCCAACAGATTATTGCCGATATCGCCCAAATTTGCGCTCATGCCTAGAATACGGCACACTCATTTAAGCGCGCCTACGGGGCAATTTGACCATCAACAGGTTTCAGGTGTGACTTTGCAGGATTCTGGACGCAAAAAGACCGGACCAAAGCAGGTGTCCAGCCTGGCGGCGAAACTGGTCGATCCGCTGCTCGCCAAGCGCGTTGGCATGACGAGCGCCTTGATGGGCGCCTGGCCAACGATTGCCGGTGTTGAAATTGCCGACCAATCACGGCCGTTGAAAATCAAATGGCCCCAGCGCGCGCTCGACGGCGAGTTTCAACCCGGCCAGCTTATCATCGCCGCTCATCCCATGGCAGCGCTGCATCTGCAGCACGAAACAAGCTTGATCATCGAGCGGGTCAACGCGTTTTTCGGCTATACGGCCATCAAATCGGTACGCATTGAACAACGCGCCGAGGGCATTGCCAAAAAGCCGGCGCCAGCCGCCAAGCCGCCGCTCAGCGAAGCTGAAAAAAAGCGCATTGATGGTGCTGTCGCACCGGTTGAAAATGAGCGCCTGCAAAAAGCATTAAAGGCAATCGGCGCCAATATTTTACGCGATAAGCGATAACCACCTGCGTCAGTCCGTCATGGGGCGAACGTGAAGCGCCGCACTAAGTAGCCCTTTATGACAAGCAATGAGATCAAAGTTTTCTATGATGGCGGCTGCCCGATCTGCCAGTTTGAAGTGGCCCTGTATGAGCGCCACGACAAGGCAAATGCGATTGAATGGGTGGATATTGAGGCGCTGTCCGATGCGGCCTTGCCGACTGACAAGTCGCGCGCTGAATTGCTGGGCCGGTTTCATGTACGCGCTGATGGGCATTGGCACATTGGCGTTGATGCGTTCGCGCGCATTTGGCAGGCACTGCCCGTTTGGCGCCATTTTGCGTTCATTTTTTCGGTGCCCGGCATTCGCCAATTGGCCGAATTCGGCTATCGGTTGTTCTTAAAGTGGCAACAACGGCACCGCGCGCACCGAAAGAGAAATGACCAAGCAATCGCCGACTAGCGACCGTTTCTGGGAAACGAAATCGCTCAAGGACATGACGCAGCCCGAATGGGAGGCCCTGTGCGACGGCTGTGGACAGTGCTGCATGGCCAAGCTGATCGATGATGATACCGACGAGTTACATTACACAACCGTCGCCTGCCGCCTGTTCGACACCAGCTCTTGTCGCTGTTCCGATTATGAAAATCGCCAGGCTTTGGTGGATGATTGTGTCAGGCTGACACCCGACAATGTTGGAGAGCTGGCTTGGCTACCGCAAACCTGCGCCTATAGGCTTATTCATGAAGGAAAGCCGCTTTTCGATTGGCATCCGCACATCTCCGGCACGCCATCCAGCGTGATCGAGGCCGGCATCTCCGTGTTCGGCAAGGTCACGGCGATGGAACAGGATATAGCCCACGAAGGCGAATATCTTGACCATCTTGTCGAACCCATCGATTAGCTTTTGAACGGGAAGTTTCTGTGGTTACCGTTGTGCGGTAAAAGGGGAGAGGTCACATGAGTGCTGAGGCAACACGCGCGTTGATCGAGCGCTATTTTGAAGCGTTCAACGCCTCTGATTACACCGCGATGGAACAATTGCTCCATGATGATGTCGTCCATGACATCAACCAGGGCAGCCGCGAAATCGGGCGAGACGCGTTCCGCCGCTTCAACGGGCAGATGGCCCGTTACTATCGCGAAACCCTGCACGATATTGAGATTATGGTCGCACCCGGCGGTGGGCGTGCTGCCGCAGAGTTCACGGTTGACGGCACCTATGTCGAAACAGCGCCTGGCATGCCGCCGGCCAATGGCCAGTCCTACGCGCTTAACGCCGGCATCTTCTTCGAAATCGACGATGAAAAGATCACGCGGGTGACCACCTATTACAATGTGGAAGCCTGGAAAGCGCAGGTCTCCTGACCGCAATGGTTGAGGTCCGCGCGCTCAGCCGCGATGAAGCGGTGGCACACTTTGACGATCTGGCCCGCTTGCGGATCGAGGTCTTCCGTCAATGGCCTTACCTTTATGATGGCGATCTGGACTACGAGCGCGCCTACCTTCAGACCTATTTCGCCTCGCAAAATGCTTTCATTGCGGGCGCCTTTGCCGATGGGCGGCTGGTGGGCGCCTGTACCGCGTCGCCCCTGCAAGACCATGCAGCCGAGTTTGCAGAACCCTTCAGGCAGGCAAAGCGCGATCTGCGGGACCATTTCTATTTCGGCGAATCGGTGTTGCTGGCGCCATATCGCGGGCAGGGGATTGGCGACCAGTTTCTGCGTGTGCGGGAAGAAGAAGCGCGGCACCAAGGCTTCAACACTTGCATCTTTGCCGCCGTAGAGCGGCCTCAGGATCATCCGATGCGCCCGCCTGAATACACGCCGCTTGATGGCTTCTGGCGCAAGCGCGGCTATGCCCCGATCCCCGGGTTTGAAACGCAATTTTCATGGCGTGACATCGGGGAAACGCAAGAAACCGCCAAACCCATGCGCTTTTGGTCAAAAGATCTGACCTGACGCACCCATCACGCATCCGTGTTCAGGCGTGTAGCAAAGCGATTTGTCTTTTTCCGCGCCTTGGCAGTACGGTTTTGAAAAGCAAATCAAACCGGAGATTTCCGATGCCTGCACAATATGTCCACGGAAAAGTCAAAGCCGCCACGGCACAGATGGATCGCCGCGCCTTTTTGGCCCTGGGCGGTGCAGCGCTCGCTGCTGGTATTGTCTTAAAAGCCAAGCAAGCGCACGCCATGAAGGTCAATCTGGAAGGCGATGCGGCCATTGAAGGCTATGACGCTGTCGCCTATCAAGCGCAAAACGCAGCCGTCAAAGGCTCCGATGAATTCACAGCCACCTATCAAGGCGCCACCTACAAATTCGCCTCTGCCGCAAACCGCGACACGTTCAGCGCTGATCCCGGCCGATATGCGCCCAAATATGGCGGCTTCTGCGCCTATGCGGTTGCCAACAATTACACCGCCCCGATTGACCCGCAGGCCTTCTCGGTTGTCGACGGCGCGCTGTATTTGAACTTCAACAAGAGTGTCCGTTCACGCTGGTCAAGCGATATTCCCGGCAACATCGAAAAAGGTGACGCCAACTGGCCGGCCCTGTCACAAGGCTAGGACCGGCTTTGACGATTGCGCTTTACGGCTGATCAAGCGCGATCGTCACATTGACCGTCACCGAATAGCTGTTCTCACCGGTCGCGATGGGAACAGCCGCATCGGCGACAACCGCCATTTCTGCGCGCGCAAACGGCACAGGCCGCGGCTGCGAACTTTGCTCCGAAATCTGCAGGATAGGACCAAGACCGACCCCGGCCGTGCTGGAAAGTGTCTCCGCTTTGCGCAGCGCCTCTTGCATCGCTTTGATGCGCGCCTGTTCGATCGCCGCGCTCGGATCATCATTGGTGAACTGGATATTGCCGCCGCTATTGGCGCCCAGCGTTACTGACCTGTCAATGACCGCGCCGAGACTGTCCAAGTCGCGCACTCTGACCGTCAGCGTATTGTACACATCATAACCGATGATAACGGGATCACGCCGCTGGCTATTGCTCGAAGAAGGCCGCTCAAAGCGTGGGTTGATCCGAAAATTGGCGGTCTGCAGATCGCGATCTTCGATCCCTTCCGCGCGCATCGCGTCCAACACGGCTGCCATTGCCTGATTGTTTGCATCGAGCGCCGCCCGTGCCGTTTCGGCCTGGCGTAAGACGCTCAGCGTCAGCACGGCCATGTCAGGGGCAATATCGGCCGTACCGGTACCTGAAACGATGATGCGTGGTGTCGGTTCAGCGTTGACCGTTTGGGCAAGGGCCGTGCCGGTGGCCAGGAAAACGCAAACAGCGGCAATTATGGTCCGCCTCATGCCTGGAAAATTCATACAGTCTCTCCAATCGTGAATGCCCTTCATGAAGCGCGATGATACATAAATGCGCGCGAAGTGTGACCGGCGCGTTTGGCGCTTGCCCACGCGTGGCGGATCGTTTAGGCACAGCCGCGGTGGGGCCTGTAGCTCAGTTGGTTAGAGCCGGCGGCTCATAACCGCTTGGTCGGGGGTTCGAGTCCCTCCGGGCCCACCAAGCCCAATTCGCGCAGCGAAATGGGCGGCATCTCCTCAATTTATCAACGCGCGGCAGGCGTTTCGTGAGAAACGTCGAGAGCGCTAGCTATCCTTGAGCGGCACGTTTTCTCCGTCAAAGACAAGCAAGCAGCGTGACTAAGAAACAACAAAATCAGCATGGGCTTTCAGCTCTCGGCGGGCGCCCTTGTGTCCGAGTGTACACAGTATCACTTTGACACCTTCGCGTCGAACAAACTTGAAAGCGGGTACGAAATCGCTATCGGCCGTAACGACGGCGACTGCCCGCACGGTGTCACGCAATGCCAATCGGGCCATATCGAGGCCAATTCGAATGTCCACGCCCTTTTGACCGATATCGAGAATGAAATCGGTGTCTACAAGTTTCCTCGGTTCCTTGATCAGCTGTTTGACCCTGTTGGGCTTCAGCTTCCAAATCGTTGGCGTCAGCTGCGTTTCACCCATGCGAAGCGCGAACCTGTCAGTCAACTCCAGCTGGCTATAAAGGCTTTGTGCGTGTTTGGCGCGATCAGTGACTGCAAGTTCTTGCACGTCGCCGCTGACGGGCAGGTGCACAGCTTCGGTCGATGGCGGGGCATCATAATAATAGATCCGCATAAGCTCGTAGTCAGTAAGGTGCGAATACGCTTGGATGTCCGCGCAGAGCTCCACGATGTGCTCCGCGTTCGGTTGTTTGCCGAGCCTTTCTCGGAGCTTTCTTGTGACGAATCCGCCATCAAGTAGGATTGCGTATCGCGATTTTTGCATTGCCCCAAACTGAAACCAGCCCACCCAAGCAGCCGAATTTCGACGCTTATCGGGTGAGCTGGCTTACCGTTTATCCATTGAGCTGATTTTTCAGCTTCACACCTAGAATAAAGCAACCCACAGTCAACAGTCAATTATTTAAACGCGAACTCTTTTTAATATTTACCAATACTTGCTGTAGAAAGCGAAGTTAACGCTAGCCGCGCCAGTTCGTCTTGCGTGCCCATCATTTGTCCCATTGTCGCGCTAACCCTGACAGCATTATCGGCCCAACCGGCCTGCAAAACCTTTTTCAGTGGAGAAATTGTATGATGCAAGGACGCTCCGCCTTTCGACCGATCTGTTTTGTCAAAAGCTATTTTGCCGCCCTGCTTGTCGCCCTGACGTTCGCGCAACCGTCGCCGGCCTTTGCCTATTCCATGGAGGCGCGGGAGGCGCTCCGGCTGATGGACCGCGATGAGTTCATTGCCTACACCACCGGTATTATCGAGGGCCTGATCTACGCCCGCTATGTCCATGATGGCCGTGTCGGCGACAAGGGTGCGCGATGCATCGCTATCTGGTTTTATCGGGGCGACAATGTCCTCGAAACGATCCGATTGGCGTTCCACAAATTCAATGACCACACGCCGCGATCGATTGTCGGCGCCATGGTGGAAACCGCCTGTCCGCTAAATTGAACGGGCTGCTTTTTTGCGGCCGCACGCTGTTTAGGCGTTACCTGCCGCCATTGGCAAAGCCGCGCAGATCGAATGCCTCATCAGCAGCCATCGCCGGTGTCAGCGCCAGGTCCTGTGCCAATATTTTGCGGCACATCATATAGGTCGCGCCGTCATTCAAGCAGTCGGCGGCCAAAAACGTTTCGCCCTGGAAATAGAAGTGGGACACGCTGCCCTCACGCTTGCCAGGGCGGGTGACGACCGTGTCATAGCCCCGGTTCAGGCCGGCAATTTGCAGTTTCATGTCATATTGGTCAGACCAGAACCAAGGCTCTGGATCATATGCTGTTTCCTGGCCCGCAATATTGTGCGCGACAATCATTGCCTGATCATGCGCGTTTTGAACGCTTTCCAGCCGCGTCGGCATACGGTTCATCGGCAGCACCGTACAATCCCCGCACGCATAGATCGCCGGATCGTCCGTGCGGCCAAATTCATCGACAAGAATGCCCACCGCCACATCAAGCCCGGCTGCCACGGCAAGCTCCGTGTTTGGTGAAACGCCGATCCCGACAATCACCAGATCGCAAGCCAGCGCGTCGCCATTATCAAGCGTCACGCTGCTTGCCTTGGCATCGTCGCCTTCAACGATGCCGGTGATCTGCGTATCTTCGATGATCCGAACGCCATGCGCTGCATGCAACGCCCGAAAAGAATCGGCGGTCTCACGACACGCCACGCGTTGCAGGATCCGGCTTGAAGCTTCAACGACTGTGACATCCAGGCCGGTTTTTGCGGCCTCCGCTGCCGCCTCTAGGCCAATATAGCCGCCGCCAATAATCACCACCTTTTTGCCTGGCGTCATGACGGCCTTCAGCGCATCGGCATCGCCAAGATCGCGCATCAGGAAAACATTGGGCAGCGCACCGCCGGCTGAGGCCGAGAGCATGCGTGGATCCGCGCCGGTTGCCAGCACCAGCGCGTCAAAATCATGCCGTTCACCGGTACCGGTCACCACCTGCTTGGCGGTTCGGTCGATGGCTGTCACATCGGAAGAGAGGTGCAGATCGATTTGTGCATCGTCATACCATTGCTGAGGCCGCAGCAGGAGCCGATCCATCGACACCGCGCCCGACATATAGCCTTTGGAGAGCGGTGGGCGCTGGTATGGCAGGTGTGGCTCGCGCGAATGAATGGCAATCGGGCCATCGTAATCGAGTTTACGCAGATTGTCCGCACAGGCGACGGCCGCATGGCTTCCCCCAACGATAATCACTTTGCCGGACATGATAGCTCCTCACGAAAAAAGGCGGCGCGTAACGCACCGCCTACTAAACCATTTTGCGCTGATAATTGAAGCGTTTGCTAGCCGTGCGCAATACCTTCGCCGACAAAGGCTTTCTCGACCACATAATGGCCGGGTTTTGAGTTCGCGCCTTCCTCCATGCCGGCTGCTTCGCACAGCTCGGCAATCTCGATGTTCAGGCCCATCGATCCGCAGATCATCACACGGTCTTCCGCCGGGTTCCATGCCGGCACGCCGAGGCGCTCGAACAATTCACCGGAGCGGATTTTGTCGGTCACCCGGCCCGTGTTTTTAAAGTCTTCGCGCGTCGCCGAGGGATAATAGAGCAGCTTGCCATCGACCATCTCGCCGATCAGCGGGTCATTGACCAGATTGTCGATCAATTCCTGACCATAGGTCAGTTCGGCAACTTCCCGGCAGGTGTGGGTGAGGATGACCTGGTCGAACTTCTCATACACCTCCGGATCGCGCACCAGCGACGCAAACGGCGCGATCCCGGTGCCGGTCGCCAGCATCCACAAGCGTTTGCCGGGCAGCAATGCATCCACCACCAGCGTGCCAACAGGCTTTGTTTTCAAGATAACCTGATCGCCAACTTCGATCTTTTGCAGTTTCGATGTCAGCGGCCCGTCCGGCACCTTGATCGAATAAAACTCAAC
>JBCCRB010000055.1:0-10690 GCA_039208465.1 Pseudomonadota bacterium | reverse complement strand
GTTTCAACTTCTTCACCTATTTCTGGAACTCAACCTTCGTGACCGTGGTGGCGACGATCATCACCCTGTTGATCAATTCCATGGCCGCATTCGCGCTCTCGAAATATAAGTTCCGCGGGCGACTGACCTTCACGCTTTTAATCGTTGCGACGTTGTTGATCCCGTCGACGATCATTCTGGTGTCGCTGTTCTTCGTAGTCTGGTCGTTCGGCATATTTGGTTCGCTATGGGGCGTGATCATTCCGGCGGCGGCAACGCCGACCGGCGTGTTCCTGCTGCGCCAATATATGCTGACGATCCCGGACGAATTGCTGGAGGCGGCGCGCATGGATGCCGCGTCCGAATGGCTGATCTATTGGCGGATCATTTTGCCCCTATCGCTGCCGGCACTGTCGGTGCTTGCCATCCTATCGGTGATCTGGCGTTGGAACGATTTCCTGTGGCCGCTGATCGTATTGATCTCTGATCCTGAGGCGCACACGCTGCAGATTGGCCTGACAGCGTTTTCCGGCGAGTTTAACACCAATTACCATTACATTCTGGCGATGACGGTCGTGCTGCTTATTCCAGTGACGCTGGTATTTGTCTGGCTGCAGCGCTTCATCACGACGGGCATTGCCACAACAGGGCTGAAATAATGACACAACTGGCTCTTCAACTGAACGAAATCCGCAAATCCTTTGGTGCCGTCGATGTCATCCACGGCATTGATCTGGACATTGATGAGGGTGAATTTGTCGTCTTCGTTGGCCCGTCGGGCTGCGGAAAGTCGACGCTGTTGCGCCTGATCGCCGGGCTTGAAGACGTTACGAGCGGCGACATCGTGCTCGGCGGACGGCGGGTCAATGACGTGCCGGCCTCCGAGCGTGGCCTATCAATGGTGTTTCAGTCTTACGCGCTTTATCCGCATATGACGGTGCGCAAGAACCTATCCTTCGGTTTGGAAAATTTGCGGGTCGAAAAGGCGGAAATCGACAGCCGCGTCGATGGTGCGGCCAAGCTCTTGCAAATCGACCATTTGCTGGAACGGCGGCCCGGGCAATTGTCGGGCGGGCAACGCCAGCGGGTTGCAATCGGGCGATCGATCGTGCGCGAACCGTCGATCTTCCTGTTCGATGAACCGCTGTCGAACCTTGATGCTGAATTGCGCCTGCAAATGCGGGTGGAGATCGCCAATCTGCATGCGCAGCTCGGCAACACGATGATCTATGTGACGCATGACCAAGTGGAAGCGATGACCATGGCGGACAGGATCGTTGTGCTGCGCGGCGGCCTTGTGGAGCAAATCGGCAAGCCGCTGGATTTGTACAACACGCCGTCCAACCGCTTTGTCGCGGGCTTTATGGGCGCGCCACAGATGAATTTTTTGAAAGCCAAGACGGATAAGGGCGGGCTTTCCATGGAATGCGGGCGCAAGGGGAAAATTGCGCTCAACGGTACGGGTACGGGCGAAGACGTGACGGTTGGTGTGCGACCTGAAGCGTTGGATGTTTCGCTGAGCGGCAAAGGCGATGTGACGGCGACGGTCTCCTCATTCGAGCAGCTTGGCGCGATCACCTACATTTATTCGGAGCTGATCAGCGGTGAGCGGCTGACGCTGCAATTGCCGAGCCAAATTCCGGTCGAGCGCGGCCAAGAGATCGGCGTTGCGATGCCGATGGATCGTCTTCATGTGTTCGCCAATGATGAAGCCGGCAAGGCGATCGTCAACGCACAAGTACACTGAACATCGGGGCAAAAAACGTGCGCATCGGGCTTATCGGTACGGGCATGGTCAGCGCCACCTATGTAGATGCGATCGCCAAGAGTGATGGTCGTTTTACCCTTGCATCCGTGGCGGCCAACCGGCCGGACAGTGCTGCAAACTTCATTGCCAAGCACGGGCTTGATGCGAAAGCCGAAACCGCTGCGACGATGGTTGATGATCCATCGCTCGATTTCATCATGCTGGTCACGCCGCCCAATGCGCGCCTGGAAATCATCAAGGCGTGTGCGGCTGCCGGTAAACCGGTGCTGATGGAAAAGCCGGTGGAGCGAAATCTGCAGGCGGCGACCGAGCTGGTTGACTTGTGTGAAGCGGCCAATGTGCCTCTCGGCATCATGTTTCAACACCGCGCCCGGCCTTCAGCCCAGGCGATGCGGCGTCTGTTGGAACGGCGTGAAACCGGCCCGCTGCACGCGGTCGAGATCAGCGTGCCCTGGTGGCGTGAGCAGGCCTATTATGATGAGCCGGGACGCGGCACCTATGCGCGTGATGGAGGCGGTGTGTTGATCAGCCAGGCTATCCACACGCTCGATCTGGCGTTGCAGTTTACGGGTTTGCCGGCAACCGTGCAGGCGATGACAGCGACAACTGGTTTTCACGCCATGGAAGCTGAAGATTTCGTCTCGGCCGGTATCAAATTCGATAATGGCGCGGTCGGCCATGTGTTTGCCTCGACGGCCAGCCATCCGGGCCGCGCGGAAGAAATCATCCTGCATTACGCGAAAGTAACCGTGCGATTGCAGTCCAATCAGTTGGAAATTACCGACCAGGAGACGGGCTATACGGACACGGTCGGTGCCAGCACGACCACCGGCGCCGGGGCCGACCCAATGGCTTTCACCTCCGATTGGCATCGCTTCATGATGGAGAATTTTGCCGATCATCTTGAAAAGGGCGCGGCGCTCCATGCCCCGGGGCGCTCTGCGCTTGACGTTCACCGGTTGATTGCGGCGATTGAGCAATCAGGGCGGGAAGGCCAAGTGGTCAATTTAAGTGAGGTTGCGTGATGCATCGACCGGATCCAATCAAACTGGGTGTCATGGGTATCGACCATGGCCACATTTTCGGCATGCTGCAAAACATGCTCGATCTGGGCTGCACCTGCACGCATTGGTGGAACGGCGAAAAGGCGGTCACGCAAGACAAGTTCGAACGGGTTTTTCCTGATCTAGCCCAGGTTGGGGATTACCGGCAGATCCTGGATGATCCTGACGTGAAGATGGTGCTGATCTCCGCGATCCCGGCGGATCGCGCTGCGCTTGCCATCGCCGCCATGGAGGCCGGCAAAGATGTGATGGTGGACAAGCCGGGCTGCACGACGCTTGAGCAATTGGACGCAATCCGCGCGGTTCAGGCACGCACGGGCCGTATCTGGAGCGTCAATTTTTCGGAGCGCTTTGAAGTGCCGTGCGTCACAAAGGCGGAAGAATTGGTGTTTGGTGGTGCCATTGGCGCGGTCAAGCAGACGGTTGGCCTCGGCCCACACAAGCAGAATTTGCACACGCGGCCCTGGTGGTATTTTGAGCGGGAGAAGTATGGCGGCATTTTATGCGATATCGGTTCGCACCAGATCGACCAATATCTTCATTTTACGGGCTCGACCGAGGTTCGACTGAGCCATGCCTTCGTGGAGAACACGACACGGCCTGAGCATCCAGGCATGCAGGATTTCGGCGAATTTGTTCTCAATGGCGATAAGGGGCACGGCTATGTGCGGGTCGATTGGTTTACGCCGGACGGTCTGCCCACTTGGGGCGATGGGCGCCTGACGATCCTTGGCGATGAGGGCTATATCGAATTGCGCAAATATACCGATGTGGCGCGTCAGAAAGAGGGCAACCAGCTGTACTTGGTCAATGGCGACCGGTGTGAGCGTATCGACGCCAGTGACGCAGGTTTGCCGTATTTCCCCCGTCTGATCGCCGATGTGCATGATCGAAGCGAGACCGCCTGCGGGCAAAACCACACTTTCCATACGATGCAATTGGCCATCGAAGCGCAAATGCTAGCTGAGAAAGGGCGGTCCCATTTCTGAACCAAAAACGTATGGCGTTGCCATTGTCGGCGCCGGGATCGGCGCGCACCATCTGGCGGGCTTTCTGGCGCTGGGCAATCGTTTCGAGGTGCGCTGGTTGTGTGATCTTGATACCGGCCGAGCACGCCTGGTGTTGGACAATGCGGGGGCGGCGAACGCAAAGGTGACGGCGTCCTTGGACGATGTGCTGGCCGATCCTTATGTCGATTTGGTCGACATTTGCCTGCCGCCGCATCTGCATGCCCCGGCGGCTATCCAGGCGTTCAAGGCCGGCAAGCATGTGATCTGCGAAAAGCCGCTCGCCGGCAGCGTCGTGGAGGCTGACAGCATGGTCGAAGCATCGGCCGAGGCGGATCGCCTGCTGATCCCGATTTTCCAATATCGTTATGGCAAGGGTTTGTTTCAGGCGCGTGGGCTGATCGAGCGTGGCCTCGCCGGCAAGCCATTCGTTGCCACGCTGGAGACGCATTGGAACCGCGGCGCGGATTATTATGCGGTCGACTGGCGCGGCAAATGGGCCAGCGAGCGCGGTGGGGCGGTTTTGGGCCATGCGATCCACGCCCATGATCTGCTCAGCCTGATCCTTGGTGACATCAGCGCGGTCAGTGCGATGGTGGATACGCGGGTCAATCCGATCGAGGTGGAAGATTGCGCCGCGATCGCGATGCGGTTTTCCAACGGTGCGCTGGCGACCTCGTCCATCACACTGGGCAATGCGGATGACCGATCACGGCTTCGCTTCGTCTTTGAAAATCTGGCGATCGAAAGCGGCTTGAACCCTTATGCGCCAGGCGATGCCAATTGGACGTTTCGAGCGCGCGCGCCGTTGACGCAGATCGATGTGGCTTCGGCGCTGGCGGAGATCGACCGCGAGATTGCGGACTGGCCGCAGGGCTATCCCGGCGAGTTTCTGTCTATTCACCGCGCACTGTCCGGCTTGGCGCCTGTTGGTGTCGGCCTGGTCGATGCCGCGTCCGGGGTTCGGTCTATTGAATTGGTCACTGCCATCTACAAGTCGGCGCGCGAGGGGAGCGAGATTGCGTTGCCCATGGATCGCAAAGATCCGATGTGCCGTGATTGGGTGCCGGAAGCCTACCGATAGTTTGCCGCCTCACGCTCAGGCATCACGTTTTGCGAGCCAATCATGGTCCGGGTCGTTTTCAAAACGCCATTTGCGCAATGGGCCGGCCATAACGTTCAAATAGTACAAATCGTAGCCATAGGGCGCGCCGGCGGGGTGGTGACCTTTGGGGACCAGTACGACGTCGTGGTTTGAGACCGCCATCGTCTCATCGAGTGATTTGTCATCGGTATAAACCCGCTGGAACGAAAAGCCCTGTTCCGGCGCAAGCCGATGGTAATAGGTCTCTTCCAGATAGGTCATGCGGGGGAAATCATCTTCGTCGTGTCGATGTGGCGGATAGGAGGACCAATTGCCCTGCGGGGTCCAGACTTCGGTGACGAGCAGGGAATCGGCGACATCCTGATCTTCCATGGCGATCATGTAGATGTGCCGTGTGTTTGCGCCTTTGCCGCGGTCGATCATATCGGGAATATCGAGAACCTTTGCCTTGTGACCGCCCTTACCGGGTGCTGTGCAGACCGCAAGCGTGCAGGCGGTCGTCGCGGTTGCCGACCAATTGCTGTCATTGGGAATATAGGCAGCGCCGGGTTTTGTGCGTTCAAAGACGCTCATCCGTTCGCCCAACTCACCAAAGGACTGATTGCCCGTTTTGATCTCGGCCTTGCCTTCGATGAGCACGAGGATGACTTCGCGGTCACCGGTCTGTTCCGACACGCTGTCGCCGGGGCTAAGCCGATAAAGCCCGAAACCGACATAGGACCAGTCGGGCGACAGGGAAGATTTTGCGTTGGACGGCGTGATGTCGAGCACCTTGCCTTTGGTGCCATTGGGTTTGACCAACAAATCACTCATCGCCCTTATCCTCTTTGTCTTTATCCGCGTTCGACCCTTTGGGCTTCGGCGGATAATCAATGAAAAGGCCCCAGATGGAAACACCGCCGAAAGCCGCGAACAGGAGCCCCCAAATCTGTGCGCCGCGCGAATATTCAAACGACGCCCAACCGAAGCACAGCAACACAATTAATGCACGCACCCAGAGGGGTTTGAACATCGGGTGTGAGAAATCAAACATGGATCGCTAGTCTGCGCGTTGCAGCTTCCTGTTTTCCTCGAAATTGGCGCGTGCCTCGCGCACTTGAGACCGTTCGGAGACTTCCGGCACGCCAACCTCCCACCAGGAGCCGCCTGCCTCGGTCGACGGGTAGGGGTCGGTGTCGATGACGATGGAGACTGGGCCGCCCTTATGCGCGCGCGCCGCGGCCAATGCCTCTTCCAGTTCGGCGATTGAACCGGCCTTGATTGCCTTTGCGCCCATCGCCTCGGTGTGTTTGACGAAGTCGATGGCCGATGGGTTCACATGATAAGCATGGTCGAGCAGATTGTTAAACTGCTCGCCTCCGGTGCCCATCTGCAACCGGTTAATGCAGCCAAAGCCGCGATTGTCGGTAATCACCAGCGTGATCTTGATCCCCATCATGGTGGCGGTAGCCAGTTCGGAATTGGCCATCATGTAGGACCCGTCGCCGACCATGCAAATCACATCGCGGTCCGGTTCGGCCATTTTGATGCCAATGGCCCCGGCGATCTCATAACCCATGCAGGAGAAGTCATATTCCATGTGGTATTGCATCGGGTTCTGGGCGAAGAACAATTTGTGTAATTCACCCGGCATGGTGCCCGCTGCCCCCATCACAACCGTTTCAGGCCGCGTGGCGCGCTGAACCGCGCCAACCACCTGCATGTCGGTCGGGAGCGCATTGTCATTGGCCGACGGCGCGTCGGTGACTTTCGCAACGTCACCGAACCAGGTTTCACGCAAAGTCTTGTCGGGATCAGCCGCCCTGTGATCACCCAGCGCCTCAGTCAATTGCTGCATGGCAACTTTCGCGTCGGCTACCAAAGCGATGGCGCCATGCTTGGCGGTGTCATAGGCCTGCACATTGATCGCCATCAGGCGTCGGTCCGGGTTTTTGAAGATGGACCAGGAACCGGTCGTGAAATCCTGAAAACGGGTGCCGATGCCGATCACCAGATCGGCCTTTTCGGCCAACGCATTGGCTGAACTTGACCCGGTCACGCCAATCGGGCCGAAATTGAGCGGATGATCCCAGGCAAGTGATGACTTGCCGGCCTGCGTTTCGGCGACCGGCAAATTATGCTTTTCGATGAATCCCTTAAGCGTGTCTGTTGCCAAGGCATAATGGACACCGCCGCCTGCGATCACCAGTGGGTTCTTGGCGGCGCGGATTGCTTCGGCCGCTTTGGCGAGTTCGTTAGCATCGGGGGCGGGGCGGCGAATGTACCAGACCCGTGGTTCGAAAAACGAGACCGGATAATCATAGGCCTCGCCCTGCACGTCCTGACAGAAGGAAAGGGTCACCGGGCCGCATTCAGCTGGATCCGTCATGACCCGGAAGGCGCGCGGCAAAGCGGTCAAAATGTGCTCCGGGCGCGCGATGCGGTCATAATAACGGCTGACAGGGCGGAAACAGTCATTGGCCGACACCGTGCCGTCCTGGAAGCTTTCAACCTGCTGCAACACGGGATCGGGTGCACGCGAAGCAAAAACGTCACCGGGGACGATCAGCACCGGCAAGCGGTTGGTATGGGCGAGCGCGGCGGCGGTGACCATGTTTGTTGCGCCCGGACCAATCGAAGACGTAACCATCATGGCGCGGCGGCGGCGCGATGGTTTGGCATAGGCGATCGCGGTGTGCGCCATCGTCTGCTCGCAATGGCCGCGATAGGTGGGAAAACCTTCGCGCTCGGCATAGAGCGCCTCGCCAAGGCCAACCACATTGCCATGGCCGAAAATCGCCCAGCATCCGGCCAGAAACGGCTCGCCATTTTCGGTCAGCTGGTTTTTCACATAGCGCACAAAAGCCTGTGCGGCGGTCAGGCGGATTGTTTCCATGATCGTGTATCCTCACTTGAGTGGGTCAGACCACGCGCATCATCCCAAACGTCACAAAGGGTGCGGTAGCGGGTGGCCATGTCTTCGATAGCGGTTTCGTCATTTAGTGTCCCGGCAAGCCAGGCTTGCGCAGTTTCAGCGAAGATCGTGCGGCCAACGGCAAATCCCTTGACGAGGGGATGTTTCGCTGCGGCCTGAAATGCCTGCGTCATGTGGTCAAGCGGCGCTTCCAGGCCAAGGATCACGACGCCACGGCACCAGGGATCATGCGCCTCGATCGCCTCGCAACAGGCCTGCCAGGCAGCTTCGCTTTGCATCGGCTCAAGTTTCCACCAGTCGGGGTAGATCGCATTGTCGTAAAAGTGTTTGATCAGTGCGGCGTTGGTCTCATCGTCGACAGGACCCACTTTGCGGGGAATGATTTCCAGCAGAAACTCCAGCCCGTTGCGGCGTGCGGCGGCAAAAAGTGTTTTGACCCTTTGGAGCTGGCTTTCCCACATCTCTTTGTCGTCGTCAGGGTGGCAAAAGCACAGCGCTTTGACCACATGATCGCGCGGCCATTCCCGCAATTGGCCCAGATCCACCCCCAGTTCGGGTTCAAACTCGAGCGGGCGTGAGCCGGGTAGTTCGACCGGGCGACCGATCCAAAGGCCGGTGCCGGCCGCCGCGTGCAGCGCGGTTCGGCCAAGCCGGTCATCGCATAGAACGCCGAAACCATCGGCCCGTCCGGCTTTGATGAGCTGATCGCGTACGCGGTGGGCGGCGGCCAGGCAAAGCGCCTTGAAAGCATCGATCTTGGTGGGGTCCGCGCCTGCGGCGGATGCCATGTCTTCAAGCTGTTTGCGGTGGTCGAAAGCAAAGACGCGTAAATTTTGCCAATCGCCCCTGCGGTTGGTCGACCAATGGATCTGCTCAAGTTCGGGATCGTTTCGAAGGTCAGGCCGTTTAACGCCGCGCTTGAGGAAAAACTGCAATTCGGCCCAGGAAGGGTAGGCGGGTGTGCAGCCATGGCGCGAGACGGCGAAGGCACCGCACGCATTGGCATAGGTCAGCGTCGTCTCCCAGGGCTCATCGGTCAGCCAGCCGCGCATAAGCCCCGACATGAAGCCGTCGCCGGCGCCTAATACGTTGAACACGTCGATCGGGAATCCGGGGCCGGAGCGCCCGTCATCCAGATTATCGGGAATGGCGCCTTCAAAGGCGACAGCGCCCATCGGGCCGCGCTTGCAGACAAGAACAGCGTCGGAAACGGCTCTGACATTGCGCAGTGCTTCAATTGTATCAGTGGAACCGCCAGCGATATGAAATTCTTCTTCGGTGCCGACGATCAGATCGAAGAAGTGCAGCGTCGCCTGTAGCTTCGCAGTCACGCGCTCGGATTCGACGAAGCGGTTCTCGCCATCATCATGACCGGACAGGCCCCACAGATTAGGGCGGTAGTCGATGTCGAGTGCGGTGCGGCAGCCATGCTTGCGGGCCAGTTCCAAAGCCTTGATCACTGCGGCTTCGGTCTGCGGGTTTGAAAGATGTGTGCCGGTTGGGCACACACAGCGCGCCGATGCAATAAAGGCCTCATCGATGTCATCTTCCGACAGGGCCATGTCGGCGCAATTTTCGCGGTAGAAAATTAATGGGAAGGAATCTTCATCACGAATGCCGAGGATCACTAGTGCGGAGAGCCGCTCGGGATCGGTAACGACGCCGGTCGTGTTTACGCCTTCTGCGGCCAATTGCTCGCGGATGAAGCGGCCCATATGCTCATTGCCGACACGGGTGATGACCGCCGTTTTTAAACCGAGCCGCGATGAACCACAGGCGATGTTGGTGGGCGAGCCGCCAATATATTTGGCAAATGAGCCCATGTCTTCCAAACGGCCACCAATCTGATCGCCATAAAGATCCACTGACGACCGGCCGATGGTGATCAGGTCGAGGGTTTTTTCGCCATGCTCACTCATGTGCCGGCCCCTTGCGCCGCTTTTCAGCGACAGCGACGGTCAACGCCGTGCTGAGCGTGAAGCTGGCAGCGAGTGAGCGGAAGCCGGCAAAGTCGCTCTCCGCGATTTCTAAATTCACGGTCGCAAAACGTGCCAGGGGCGACAGTGGTGAGTCCGTGAGTGCGATGATTGGCACATCGCGCGCAGCCAGAACTGCGGTGCGTTCGATGGTCTCGCTCGTATAGGGCGCAAAGCTGCAGACAAAGGCGGCGTCGCCCGGTTTGGCATAGCCGGCGATCTCGTTTTCGATCCCATTAGTTGCGCTGACCATGACGGTGCGAACACCGAGCTTGCCCCAGATATACGCCATATGCGCAGTGATCGGATAGGCACGGCGGCGCGCGACCATGTAGATCGTCTCCGCGCGCGCCAAAATATCGACGGCGCGGGCCAGTTCAGCCGGTTGCAGCGCCTCGCCCAGCGTATCCAGGGATTGTCGCGCGGCGATCAGGAAGCCGTCCAACATCGCGCTGTCTGCATGGTCAGGTTCTGATTGCTGGCGCAGTCGGTCGAGCCGGTCTTCATAGTTTGAGGAGCGGTCTTTCAGCCGATCACGAAAGACAGCCTGCATGTCGGAAAAGCCGGTGTAGCCCAGATGCTGCGCCAGCCTGACGAGCGTTGAAGGTTGCACATCGGCCGCGCGGGCGACGCTGGCTGCTGTGCCGAGCGCGGTATCCTCCGGATTGGCAAGCATGTAGCTTGCCGCTTGCGACAGACGCTTGGGCATGTGTTCATGGACTTGCGCGACGCGGTCGCGAAAGATGTCAAACGTATCGGCGTGGCGCTGCTGCATGGTCATGATCAAATCGCGACGGTGCGCCCCTCCTGCATGGATTGGGTGGCGGCATCGGCGATCAACAGGGCTTTCAGGCCGTCCATCCCATCGGGGGAGGGT
>JBCCRB010000054.1:0-10709 GCA_039208465.1 Pseudomonadota bacterium | reverse complement strand
CGCCGTTGATGAACCCAACGAGCAACTCACGGCGAATGATCCGGCTCGAATTGTAGATATCAAGATCCTTTGTCGCGAGCGCACGCACGGCGACCGTCATCGTTTGTGTCCCGGCGTTGCCGCCCATGGACGCAACGATCGGCATCAGGATCGCAAGCGCCACCATCTGGTTGATCGTAGCATCGAACAGGCCGATCACGGCCGATGCGAGGATGGCCGTCGCCAAATTCACCAGCAACCAGACAAAACGCGACCTTGTTGTCGAAATGACGCTGTCGGACAGTTCTTCGGCGCCGACGCCCGCGAGCTTTTTAAAGTCTTCTTCGGCTTCTTCCTGGATGACGTCGACGACATCATCGATCGTCAGGACGCCGACAAGGCGTTCGTTTTCGTCAACAACAGCCGCGGACAAGAGGTCATATTGCTCGAAGATCTGCGCTGCTTCCTCCTGGTCCATCTCCGCGGGAATGGCGTGACGGGTTTCGCGTTTGATATCCTCGATGCGGGTGGCGCGTTGCGCGCGCAAGATGCGATCCAGATCGACCGCGCCAACGAGCTTGAATGTCGGATCGATGACAAAAATCTGCGAAAAGGACTGCGGCAGGCTGTCATTGTCACGTAAATAATCGATGGTTTGGCCGACATTCCAATAGGGCGGCACAGCAACGAAATCGGCCTGCATCCGACGGCCGGCGGTCTCGTCAGGATAATCAAGGGACCGGCGCAGCCGAATTCTCTCGATGAACGGAACGGCGGCGAGAATCTCTGCCTGGTCGTCCACGTCAATGTCTTCAAGGATGTAGACCGCGTCATCGCTGTCCAATTCCTGGATCGCCAGGGCGATCTGCTTATTGGGCAGAGCGGAAATGATGTCCTTGCGGATCGTATCATCGATTTCGGTCAGCGCGGAAAAGTCGAACTTGTCGCCAAGCAGAGCCACCAGCTCCTGGCGCTGGCCAGGCTCGAGCGCCTCGATGAGGTCGCCCATCTCCGATTCATGAAGCCCCTGAACATCGGCATGCAACGCCTCGGCATCGCCATCATTGAGGCCTGCGAAAATCCGATCAAGAAAGTCAGCCCGAATGGCGCCATTGTCATCATAGATTGCCGCGGCATCCACGGCGTCGGTGCTTGCCTTGTCTATGATGTCATCAGCTTCCATTCACCCAATTCCGATGGCGACTCGGCCAATGAGCCCCTGCCCTGTTATTGTTGATGCCCCTTTTGTTTTCCAGTCAGAAATGCTCCGGCACATTGTCAATGCCGGATGTTCCGCCTGGACCGCAACGGGCAACGCGTTTTGCGGTCAGCCATGTCCCTTTTATGAGACCATGGCGCGCGATTGCCTCATACCCATATTCAGAACAAGTCGGAATATGGCGGCATGTGTTGCCGATAAATCCGGACAAAGTAAGTTGATAGAGACGGATTAAACTTGTGCCAATCAACCGACCCGGCGTTTTTGGCCAGTCACCGTCCCAATTGCGCGTTTGTCTCTTGGCACACATGCTCGGCCTATTGCGCTGCCATCGGCGGTTTGATCTGTGCATAGGCATCAACCAGTGCATCCAGAACTAACATGGTTGAAGCGTGCCGGGCCGGATAGTCTCGCACCGGCTGTAAATATTTCAATTCGGCAAAGCGTCCGGTCGGCGTGCCCTGCCCGTCCTTGAGCATGGCCCGCATTTGCGCTTGGGCCTGTTCGACCTCGTCTCTGGACGCGCCGATGATTTCAGCGGCAACCGCTGATGCCGCCGCCTGACCAAGCGCGCAAGCTTTCACATCATGGGCGTAATCGGTGACGGCGCCGGCGTCATTGATGTTGATCTGCACCGTGATGCGCGACCCGCATAATTTGGAGACCGCAGCGGCGGTGGCATCCGGACTATCAAGCGTACTGTTCGGCTTAATATTGCCCGCAAGTGCAAGCAGCTTGGAATTGTATACTTCATTGATCATGAACATTATCCGCGCGGTTTGGCACTGGTCAGGGGATGCCTCCTCCCTATATGATACTTCTCAAGACACGTACAAGCATCGGTTGTTGGCGTCCGTCATTCTGCCGCGCGGCTTGGTCTGAACACAGCGCAAAATTTTGCGTCAATTGACGATCTAGATGGAGACAGTGACATGGATGCAGTGGCCAACCCGAAGCCGGGCGCAATTGATGAGAGCGCCAAGCCAACGCGCGAAGAGGCGCAACAGGCTGTCACCACTTTGCTGCGGTGGATTGGCGAAGACATCAACCGTGAAGGCCTTGTTGATACGCCAAAGCGGGTGGTCAAAGCCTATGAGGAACTGTTTTCCGGTTATTTGACCGATCCGGCCGACATTCTGGGCCGCACTTTTGAAGAAGTTGCCGGCTATGATGATGTTGTGCTGGTGAAGGACATCCAGTTCCACTCGCACTGCGAGCACCATATGGTGCCGATTATCGGTAAGGCGCATGTTGCCTATTTGCCGGACAACCGGGTGCTCGGCCTGTCGAAGATTGCGCGTGTCGTTGATATCTTTGCGCATAGGCTGCAAACCCAGGAAACGATGACCGCTCAGATCGCAACGTCGATCAATGATGCGCTGCAGCCCAAAGGCATCGCCGTCATGATTGAGGCGGAACATATGTGCATGGCCATGCGCGGGATCCGCAAGCAGGGATCGACAACGATCACCACGCGCTTCCTTGGCGACTTTGAAAAGCCCGAAGAAAAGCAGCGCTTCATGGACTTGGTGCACGGGCGCGGCTTCTGATTGCTTTAACCAGCCATGGTGCGCTAAGCGGTCTTCATGGCCAACGACAATAGTTTTCCGTCTCCGGACACTCTGGACGCCCTGACGCTTGAGGAAGGTACCGTGTTCAGCCCGCGCTTCGACGCAGATGGGCTGATCGTGACGGTTGTTCTTGATGCTGAAACGCACAAGCTTCTCATGGTCGCCTACATGAACCGTGATGCGCTGCGTGAAACGCTCACCACAGGCATTGCGCACTATTGGTCACGGTCCCGCGCCAAACTGTGGCGCAAGGGTGAAGAAAGCGGCAACACGCAGGAACTCGTCGAAATGCGCACTGATTGCGATCAAGATGTGATTGAGTTGCGGGTCAAGCAGCACGGTGCCGGCGTGGCATGCCACACCGGGCGCTATAGTTGCTTTTATCGTGTGGTCGAAAGCAGCGACGGCGGCTGGCGTCTTGCCAAGGATGAACACATGACGCCGCAGTTTGATCCGCGCGAGACCTACAAGAAGTCGTCTTAGGCAGTCGCTATATAGCTACGGATTTCCTCAGCTTCGCGTTCAATTTCAGCGATGCGCCTCTTGACGATGTCACCGATCGAGACAACCCCGACCAATTTGTCGCCGCGCACGACAGGCAGGTGACGGAAGCGGCCTTTTGTCATCAATTCCATCAGATCCGACACGGTCGCTTCTTCTGTGCAGGTGATGACATTGCGCGTCATCAGGTCCGCCACCGATTTTTGAAGGCAGGCCGAGCCAAAGTGTGCCACGCCGCGCACAATATCGCGTTCCGACAAAATGCCATCAATGGTCTCGCCATTATCACTGACGATAAGAGCGCCGACTTTGTGTTCGCCCAGCATGGCTACCGCGTCCATGATCGAAAGCGTAGACGCCAGTGTGAATACTGAAGAACCCTTTTCTTTCAATATGGCTGAAACACTCATGATGCTCCTCCTCATCCTCCGTGGAGCGGTATCATGCGTTTATCGTCCCATGATGGCAAGCGCGATGACGGCGATCAATGGTCCTGACGCACGCGATAAGAGCGGTTATCCACCAGACCAATCAGAAAGAACCCGGCCGCCAAACCGCCAATATGGGCTTCCCATGCGATATTGCTTGGCCCGCCAAGCAGCCCCGTCCCGGTCGCAAAATTCAGGCCCATCCACAACAGGATAAACGGCAGAACGCCGCGTTGGCGAAGCGCTTCGATCGGTGGCAGCAAGGGCTGTTCAAAACCGGTTCCAGCTTGGCGTGGGCGGCGAAACCCGAACCGGGCAGAAGCGCCCAAAAACCCGGAAACAGCGCCCGAGGCGCCAATTAGCGGGATCGGATCACCCCAATAGATTGCCATGTGAAAAGCGGCGGCAACGCCCGCCGTCAGCGCCCAGAAGAGAAATGTGCGAACCGGTCCGAGCCGATATGCCAAGGGCGCACCAAATGCGATCAGCCAGACAAGATTGAAAATCAGATGCAACCAGCTGCCATGGATGAAACTATGGCTGAGTAATGTGAGCAAGGTACCGAAATCGGTCAGCGCCTGCGGCAGATCAACAAACCGTAACGGCACGAGCGCATAATTGAACACGAACATGTCGCGGGCAAAGGGCGTGGAAAACTGGGTCAGCCAGATATGAACGCCAATGCAGGCGGAAGCCAGGATCAACAGCGAACCGGGTATGTTGAATGCAGGTTGTTGGCCCTGGGGCGCACCATTGTCGCTATGCGGTCGCGGCGTGTCTGGTTGGTCGGGCGCGTTCGTTTCGCGGTTTTCTGACAAAAGCGAAGTCCTGTTTCAGCGCGATAATTAGTGCTGAGCGCGGACAAAAAAAAGACCATTGGTTCTAAACCAATGGCCCGGTGAGTTCCCACCCACTCCAGTTTTAAGTGCTACGAAACGAGCGCTCCGCGTTGCATGTTTAATGGCTGATTAACTGAGAAATCTCAAGCGTCGCGTTTCGTTAAGGTTAATTGCCACGCCTGCTCTGTTAACCCCTGCCCCACCATTTCCGGCACGCAAACTGCATCGCTCTTGCAAACAACGCAAATAAAGCAGGCCACTGTGTCAAAAGTGCACATTGGGCGGGAGTAGGCAGCAATGCACCATCGCGGCACACTAGAATTGTTTCATTATTGGACGCAGCAACGCGTCGGCCGTGCCGCGC
This sequence comes from Pseudomonadota bacterium, assembly GCA_039208465.1. GTDB lineage: Bacteria > Pseudomonadota > Alphaproteobacteria > Rhizobiales > Rhizobiaceae > JBCBDX01. The sequence continues at coordinate 5,808 of JBCCRB010000054.1, read as the reverse complement.
CGAAACGCGCCGACATTGCCCCGGCTGCCATCTCTACGCTGCTTGGCAACACTTTTATTCTGGAAGGCAGCGCCAAGCAGCCACGTTTTCGTCTTGCCGGCACCAGATTGTGCGCCGCCTTTGGCCGTGAACTTCGCGGTCTCAGCCTGGCCGATGTCTTTGATCCGCATGACCGAAACCTGATTGCAAAAGCGCTTAGTGCGGTTGCTTCAGGCGGCGATCTTGTGGTGGGCGAAGTTGCCGCTGATGACGGTGAAGGCGGCAAGATTTGCATGGAGCTGCTCTTGTTGCCTCTTTCCGATGACAACACACGCATTCTGGGCTCGCTGCAATTCCTTGACAACCCGTTCTGGCTCGGCAGCCGCCCGCTCGGCACTATGCAATTGATGACCCTGAAACATGCAGATCCAGATCAAGAGTTGGTTTCGCTTTCAAACCGCCCTCCGATGATGCTGCCAACACACCGCAATGGCGATGCGCGGGCCCGCATATGGCATGTGCTTGAGGGCGGTAAATCCGAGGCCGATTTGAAGGATCGCAACCAGCGACAATTTTCAGTCATTCACGGTGGTCGCAACGACTGATTGAAATGCTCGTAAAAATCAATTTGCGCTAAGTTCAATTACCCACTGTTAACCGTCAGCCCTGTATCGTGCAGTCACGGAACTCCAGGGGAAGTGACAATGATTGCGGCAAAGCCGGTTTACAGTGGTGAAAGGCGTCAACACCAGCGTGTCGGCGTCTCGATCCCAACGCGTTTCATGCTTCAGGATCGTTCTGAGCATGATGGCTTGGTTACCGAAATGTCCCCTGCCACGGCAACCATCTCGTCAACGGCCAAGCCCGAGCAGGGTGAGCGCGTTGTTGCTTACCTGCATCATCTGGGTCGCGTAGAGGGCAGCTGTACACGTGCCTGGGACACCGGTTTTGCACTCAATCTGAACACGCCGCAGCGCAAACGCGAGAAACTTGCCGCGCAGCTGACCTGGCTTGCCAACAAAGATATGCTTGATTTGCCGGAGGACCGCCGTCACGAGCGGCTTCAGCCGCGCAATCCGGGCGCTGTTCTAACCTTGCAAGATGGCCGCCAATATCGCTGCCGCATTATCGACCTCTCCCTTTCCGGTGCTGCACTTGGCCTGGCTGTCCGGCCCGCACTGAAATCGCCTGTTTCCCTCGGCAATATGCGTGGTCAGGTTGTCCGTCACTTCGACGAGGGCATCGCGATCGAGTTTGCCCATGTGCAGAACCGGCAGAACTTGTCGTCTTACCTCGACTGAATGATCGGTTACCGCAGCCGATAAAGTTTGAGCAAAATTTGCCAAAAATACGCTTATAAGTCTCTGAAATTATGAGCTAAATCGTCGTTCCCGTCTGCACGAGAACGCAATTTCTGTGTGTCATTGTCTGCCCATGGGAGACAGGGACATGCTAGCCACACTATCCGTATATGATCTGAAAAAGGCCCTCGCCGGCGCCGCACTGATGTGTGCCGTGATGCAACCGGCTTCCGTTCATGCGCGGTCTTTCATGGATTTGGCCGGGCGTACGACCCAGCCGGTCGGACATTATGAGTTTTGCCGCCAATCACCGCATGAATGCCGGTCGATTCGTGCCGCTCAGCCGCATGCGCTCAATCGCGACGATTGGCAGGCGATGGTAACGATCAACAATCAGATCAATTCAGCCGTGTTGCCCCGCACTGACATGCAGATCTGGGGTCGCGAAGAGCTCTGGTCTTATCCCACCACTGTCGGTGATTGCGAGGATTTCGTGCTTTTGAAAAGACACATGCTGATCGAACGCGGTTTTTCACCCGCCAATCTGCTCATTACTGTGGTGCGCCAACGCAATGGCGAAGGTCACGCGGTGCTGACTGTGCGCACTGACCATGGCGAGTTCATTCTTGATAATCTGACCAGCGAAATCAAAGCCTGGGAAGACACGTCTTACACCTATCTGAAGCGCCAATCGTCGCGTCATGCGGGTCGATGGATCACCATCAATGATCACCGCATGTCGGTCGCCAGCGTTCAATAGGAAAGGAATTACCCGGTCGAGTCCCTACCCACCCATCCCCAGACCGGGTACGAGCCGGCCTCTTAACGGAGGTCGGCTCACTTTTTTTGGGATGAAACTGGCTTAGGCAGGTTTTAGGCCGGCCGCGAATCGCCGGCCGTTTTCGACATAGTGGGCAGCTGAAGCGCGCAATTGCGCCACGGCATCAGCATCCAGGGTGCGCACGGCACGCGCCGGCGAGCCAACGATCAGGCTGTTTTCGGGAAATTCCTTGCCCTCTGTTACCAAGGCACCGGCACCCACAAGGCTGTTTGCGCCGATTTTAGCGCCGTTTAAAATGATGGCGCCCATACCGACCAGCGCACAATCACCGATCGTGCACCCATGCAGGATCGCGCGATGCCCAATCGTGCAGTCGGCACCAACATACAGCGGAAAACCCATGTCGGTGTGCAGGACACTGTGTTCTTGAATATTGCTGCGTGCGCCGATGTCGATTGGTTCATTGTCACCGCGTAAAACGGCACCAAACCAGATATTTGTATCTTCGTGCAGCGTCACATTTCCGATTATCGTCGCATCGTCTGCCACGAACGCCGGGCCATTGCCAATCATGCTCGGCGCAACTCCATCAAGTGTATAAAGGGCCAATTCGAACCGCCTCCCCCGGTCGGTCTCGCATCAAGCAAACACCAGACGGGCCGTTTCCTGACACAAGATACCCAGCATGGTTGCCCAAATAAGCGTTATTGCCAAGGCGGCAAAAGCGTGGATCAGGCTTGGGTGATCGGTATCGGCAGCTTGAAGGTGCGCGATTCGCGCTGAAACCACCGGCCCTAACAAGGCAAACCAAATGGCTGATCCGATTTTACCATGGGTGTGCACGGCAAATTCGGAAAAATCCATGTACCAACCGCTCCACGCGGCATGGAGGAAATATGTGCATAACGCGACAGCAAAACCCGTCACCGGATATGCAAGCATTGTAATCAGCATCATTCCCACCCTGTTTACCGAACATTAACCCTGCCTCTGCCTTTTTTGAATTCCCGAGGCCCCACAAGCTGGCAGCAAGGTTAATGGCGACAACAGCACAAACAGCCGAACAGGAAGCGATTACGCAGAGCGGACTGGTTGCGGCTGTGTGGAAAGCGCTGAGCCTGTTTGCGATTTTGGCGGCGCTGACACTTGGCCTGTTTCTCCTGGCCTATTTCGGCAACGGGCCAATGCGGTCGATTGGATTTGTCAGCAAAACCGCGCCGTTGCAGATGGTCATTGGCAATGATGTGTTCGCGGTGCCGCAGAACATGTTTCGCCATGGCGAACAGCGCCAGGAGGGTCTGACCGATCGTGTCGACCTGATGGTGCACTGGCCGAGTGGCGCCGGCTATCGGCCAGATTTACTGGATGCATTTTCAGCAACCGATCCAGCTGAAGTCAAAACAGTGCTGATCAGCATCGCGCAGCGGCGGTCTTTACTGGATATGCGTGCGCGTTTCCAACCGGCGCTCAAGCGCGCCATCGTCGATGGCTCGGTGCGGGACATCGGCCATGGCCTCATGGCGGCGTCGCTTGACCCGTCATATGGTTTTATCGAGGAAAAGCTTGTCTACTCGCAGCAAAAACTGGCCGGCGGTGACCCGGTCTTTGTCGCCCGCTGTCAAAAACCGCACGCGCACGAACGACTGCTGCACGCCTGCGAGACCGACATGTTTGTTGGCCTGGGCGGCGTCGCCCGGGTCCGCTTTGCGCATGGGCAGTTGACAGACTGGCGCAACTTTCAAGCCTGGCTGGAGATGGTTCTGACCGGATTGCGCGTCACGAACGCGGGCTAAAGCTCTTCCAGATCGAAATCCAGGATCGACATGGACAGATCGTAGGAAACTTCGCCCTCGTCCTCGATCCGCGTAATCACACCGAGAAACTCTTCACCGAGATAAAGTTCCGCCGAATCGGCCAGTTTTGGGCGCGCTTTGACCGCCAGGCTGGCGTGGCCGAATGTGTTGCGAAAATAGGTGGTCAGCTTGGACAGTTCTTCTGCTGTCATTGCGTTGCCTCTCCGTGATGGGAAATGAATTATAAGAGTTGGTTCATCGCGCGTGATGGCTGATCGCACCCAGCCTCGCCGACAATTTTTGCCGGCACGCCAGCGACGGTCTTGCAAGGCGGCACTTCATCAAGAACGACAGAGCCTGCCGCGACCTTGCTGCAATTGCCGACACGAATGTTCCCCAAAATCTTGGCCCCTGCCCCAATCAGCACGCCATTGCCTATCTTGGGATGGCGGTCAGCGCCTTCCTTACCCGTGCCGCCGAGCGTCACCGAGTGCAGGATCGAAACATTATCGCCAACGCTCGCCGTTTCCCCCACGACAAAGCCCGTTGCATGGTCAAGGAAGATACCGACGCCGAACGGGGCAGCCGGATTGATGTCGGTCTGGAAGACGGCCGATGAGCGGCTCTGCAGGTAAAGCGCAAAATCGCGCCGATCGTTCTGGTAGAGCCAGTGCGCCAACCGGTGTGTCTGGATGGCGTGAAAACCTTTGAAGTAGAGCAGCGGCTCCAAATAGCGTTTGCAGGCCGGATCGCGATCAAACACTGCCTGCAGATCCACGCGCACGGCGCGTGCAAAACTTGAGTCGTCGCTGATCATGTCACCAAAGGCGTGGCGGATGATGTCGGCGGGCACATCCGCGTGATCAAGCCTTTCGGCGACACGGTGCGCAATGGCGGCTTCAAGCGATGGCTGAGAGATCACACAGGTGTGCAAGAAGGTGCCGAGAACCGGCTCGCGTTCTATCGACAGATGCGCGTCGGCACGCACGCTGCCCCAAATCGGGTCAACCTTGTCTTCGGTTTTGACGTGTGACTTTCTTGCTGTGTTGTCAGGCATCGTGCTGCCTCCTTTACAGGCCTAACCGGAGACATAAGTCCCGCTGCCCGTTTCGCAAAGAAAAAAATGTTCTTTTGGTTTCGGCAATTCGGAGTGGCGCGGATTAATTGGCGGCAATGAATGGCAGCACGGCGGCTTTGAACACCTTGTCACCGACCGCCAACATATGGTCTCGGCCCGGAATATCGACAACTGTAGCCGCCTTCATCATCGCGGCCAAGGGTTGTGGCGGACCGGCAATGTCGTCCTTTGTGCCCACAGCAATGAGCGTTGGTGCCTGAATGCTGGCAACCTGATCCGGCGTCAGCAGGGTACGAGACGCCGTGATGCAGGCCGCCAAAGCAATTCTGTCGCTGCCGGTCTGATCAGCAAAGGCCCGGAACATGCGCCCGCGCTCGTCGGTAACATCATCCAATGACGGCGCCAACAGCGCGTCGGCAATCGTGCCCCATTTGTTTAGATTCTCGATCATCGCGGTGCCCAGGCCACCGATAATCAGCGAACGCACCATGCCGGGATTACGCAGTGCCAGAAAAGCGGAAATGCGCGCGCCCATGGAATAACCCATGACATGGGCTTTCTCGATGTTCAGATGGCTCAGCAGTGCGGCGGCGTCATCGGCCATGACCGTTGCGTGATAATTGTCTTCGTCATGCGGTTTGTCGCTGTCACCATGGCCGCGATTGTCATGGGCGATGACACGATAGCCGGCATCAGTGAGCGTCTTGACCCAACCGGGTCCGACCCAATTGACGCTTTTGTTGGAAGCAAATCCGTGAATGCAATGCACAACCGGCGCATCGCGCGGCCCTTCATCAAGAAAGGCGATCCGCACGCCATCACGGAAAAACTCTGCCATTTTTATCCCTGCCAATCGACCGAACACTGCCAACGTCG
>JBCCRB010000053.1:0-10735 GCA_039208465.1 Pseudomonadota bacterium | reverse complement strand
GCCAAAGGCAGACCCAGCAACGCCATTGTCCGGTAGATCTCAATGTCAAACAAGCGTTGCGCCAACGCGCCGAGACGCTGCGGTGCCATGCCCTTGTCGAAAACCAGCATGCGGGTCAGGCCATGCTCATCTTGGCGGAAATCTGTTGCGATGACGGCAAGGCCGTTTCGGGTGATGGAACAGCAAAGGGTGCGCCGGTCAAAATTGGCCAACTGCTCTTCGTAATCATCCGTGTATTTGACGATATCGATCCGCACCCCGGACAGGAGCGAGCCGGGTGCCGGGAACGCATCGCCAAACGGGTGGCCGGGCACCGGATGGTTGAAAGATTTGGCCGCCGGCCCTTCCCACAAATAGGTCGAAGCTTCCGTGTGGCGCTCCCACCAAATGCTGCCTTTGCCGGTTTCAACCCGGTGGTGGCGCGCACTTTCCGCGGGCGGCGCGGTGCCGTTGGAGCGCGAAAGCTGGGCCAAAACTGCCTGATCGACGCTGTGACCAGCTTCTGTAACGAAGCACAGTTTTATCAGTGAGCGCGGCGACTCGATGATTGGTGCCGGTCGGGCGTGGATTTCACCCAGCGCCAGTGCCCGTTCGGCATGCGCGGGAAAGCCCAGCACAGTCGGGCCCGTCGACTTGACTGGCCGCGTCTTCAGGGGGCCTTCCGCCGGCTCCAACGCAGTCGGTGCCGGTGATTTTGTCGCTTGCTTCGTGCTCAACCCGATATTTCCCGTTCGTTCACAAAAGAAGTAGGACGCAATCGCACAAGGGCCAATAATAATATCCTTTGTGCCTAAAAGTCAGTTTTTTACCGATAATTGGTCAACTGATTTGACCAATTGGCCTACCCGCCGCTATTTTATCGTGGGAGTGAGGCACATGGAAAGCACGATTTTTTCGCCGATTGCGCAGGCGCGCACCGCCAATGAGGTGTGCGCGCAGATCGAGGAGCTTATCCTGGAAGGCGTCCTGCGGGTTGGCGACAAGCTGCCAAGCGAACGCGAACTGTCCGAACAGCTTGGGGTTTCACGGCCGGTCCTGCGCAATGCGCTGAAAGATTTGGAAATGCGCGGCCTTCTAGCGACGCGCCATGGCGGCGGCACGCATGTTGCCGACGTCATTGGTGATGTTTTTTCCAAGACGATGCTGGAACTGATTGCATCGCATCCGAAGGCGACAGCTGATTATCTGGAATATCGCCGCGAAGTTGAAGGGATTGCTGCCGGTTATGCAGCCCAGCGCGCAACCGACCATGACAAAGCAATCCTGACCGACATTATCGACCGGATGCGGGCGGCTCACCAGAAAACCGACTTTCAGGAAGAGGCTTCACTTGACGTTGAATTTCACCAGGCGATCTGTGAAAGCGCACACAATCTGATCCTGCTGCATACGTTGCGCTCCTGTTACCGATTGCTCGCCAATGGAACCTTCTTCTCACGGTCCTTGGTTTACAGTTTTCCCGGCGCGCGCGAGCGTCTGTTGGCCCAGCATGTCGCGATCTTCGACGCGATTATTCATGGCGACCCGCAAGCGGCCCGCACCGCCGCGCAGGCGCACATGGAGTTTGTTGAAAAGTGCAAGCGCGAAGCGGAAAAAGCAGCCGCGTGGGAGAAGGTCTCGCGGCTGCGTCACGCGCAAAGAGAGAGCTGACTAGCCGCGCTCTGCCTCTGCGACATGTCGTGTCACATCGATGAAACTGTCCGGGGTCACCGAAATCGTGTCGACGCCCGCATCAACCAGCAGTTTTGCATAATCGGGTGAGTTGGACGGCGCCTGGCCGCAGAACCCGACCTTGCGCTGCTTGGCATGGGCGCGTTCCACCACTTGTCTGATCATCCACAGAACCGCGTCGTTGCGCTCATCGAACACATCGGCGAGATCACCGGAATCGCGGTCAACGCCCAGCGTGAGCTGCGTTAGATCGTTGGAGCCGATTGAAAAGCCGTCGAAACGATCAGAGAATTGTTCCGCCAGGATCACATTGGCCGGGATTTCGCACATAACGTAGATTTCCAGCCCGTTTTCGCCGCGCTTCAAGCCATTTTCGGCCATGACTTCCTGGACGAGATCAGCCTCAGCGATGGTGCGGCAGAACGGGATCATGACGACCACATTGGTAAAGCCAAGCTCCTCGCGCAGCATCTTGATGGCCCGACATTCGAGTGCAAAACCTTCGCGGTATGCCGGGGAATAGTAGCGCGATGCACCACGGAAGCCGATCATCGGATTTTCTTCCTTGGGCTCAAATTCACGCCCGCCCAGAAGGTCGGCATATTCGTTTGTTTTGAAGTCACTCATGCGCACGATAACCTTGTTGGGCCAAGCGACCGCCGCGATCCTTGAAAGACCACGCGCCAGATTGTCGACAAAATAATGGGTCTTGTCGTCATAGCCGCGGGTGATCTCGGCGATCTCCGCCTTGGCCGCCTGATCCGTCAATTGATCAAACCGGACCAACGCCATCGGGTGCACGCGAATGACATTGTTGATGACAAATTCCATGCGCGCCAAACCAACGCCCTTGGACGGTAGCCGCCACCAGCGGAACGCGGCTGACGGGCTGGCCATGTTGAGCATGATCTTAGTGTTGGTTTCCTCAACATTGGTCAGTTCGGTTTCCTTCTCGTTGAATTTGGCAAAGCCGTCATAGACATAGCCTTCATCACCGCCGGCGCATGACACCGTCACCTCATCGCCGTCTTTGAGGATCTGCGTGGCGTTGCCGGTACCAACAATGGCCGGCAGGCCGAGCTCACGGCTGACAATGGCCGCGTGCGACGTGCGCCCGCCATGGTCCGTCACGATCGCGCTGGCCCGCTTCATGATCGGCACCCAATCGGGATCGGTCGTCGACGTGACAAGGATGGCACCGTCGACAAACTGGTCGATATCCTTGGCGTGACGGATAGCACACACGGTGCCGGTCACGATCGCACCGCCGACGCTCAGGCCTTCCACCAGCGTTTCGCCATGATCGCCCAATTCGAAGGATTTGATCGCTGCAGCGCTTGCCCGTGATTGCACTGTCTCGGGCCTTGCCTGGACAATATAAAGCGCGCCGGTTTCGCCATCCTTGGCCCATTCGATGTCCATCGGTTGGCCATAATGCTTTTCGATGATGGTCGCCTGGCGGCCGAGGTCGAGTATCTCATCATCATTGAGCACAAAAGACGCGCGCTCGGACTTTGACGTCGGCACGTTCTTGGTCATTGCGCCATCACCTTCCGCGTAGATCATCTTGATCTCTTTGGCGCCGCGGGTTTTTTCGATGATCGGCCGCAGTTCCGGCCGGTCAAGGAAGGGTTTGAAGACTTCATATTCGTCCGGATCGACCGCGCCCTGGACGACATTTTCGCCCAAGCCCCAAGCCGCCGTGATCAACACCGCTTCTTCAAAGCCGGACTCCGTATCGAGCGTGAAGATCACGCCGGAGCCGCCAATATCAGCCCGAACCATCAATTGCACGCCGACCGAGAGCGCCACCTGCGTGTGGTCAAACCCTTGCAGATGGCGATAGGTGATCGCGCGATCAGTAAACAAAGACGCATAGCAACGCCGGCAGGTTTCGAGCAAAGCGGCTTCGCCGGTCACGTTCAAAAATGTTTCCTGCTGGCCGGCAAAGCTGGCTTCCGGCAAATCTTCCGCGGTTGCAGACGAACGCACGGCGACCGACGGAATGTCCTTACCAGTTCGTTTGGCCATCTCCCGATAAGCGTCGACAATGTCGTCACGAATTGCCTGCGGCCATTGTCCGGCGCGGATGGCGTCGCGGATCGTGTGGCCGGCTTCGGCAAGGGTGATTTCCTCGGCTTCCCACTTGCCAATGATCTGCGCGATCGTGTCGTTCAATCCATTTTCGCTGATGAAGGCGCGGAAGGCGTCGGCCGTTGTGGCAAACCCGCCGGGCACGCTGACGCCTTTTGACGAAAGCTCCTGAACCATCTCTCCCAGAGACGAATTCTTGCCGCCCACCAACGCGACGTCGCCGCGTTTCAGCTTTTCAAACCAAATGACGTTCTGTTCGGAAATATCGGTCACCACTCTGCCTCCTGCTGGGTACGTGACGGCCATGCTATTGCCTGCCTGCGCCTCGGCATTGACCTTGATCAAGGTTCGTCGGCGGCCGGCTGATAGCGTTGAAAACAACAGCGAGGAGAGACGATCAATGAGTGTCACCGAGGATGTAAATGCGCTGAGCGCCTTAAAAGAGAAGCTGCAGGCAGCGCCGAAAATCGAAGCGGATCTGGCAATGGCCTGTGCGCCGCTTCTTGCCGAACGTCTGGATGATCCGATCAACGATGACGACATCAGTGCTCGGCTAATCGCGAATACGGACAGCGCCTTGGCGATGGTTGGCACTGCCTTTCCCGACTGGGCGGTTAGCCTGGAGGGTGCGACAAACGCCAGCGGTGATGCGCAATGGGTATGCCGTTTTTGCAAGTCGCGCGGTGACGATGAGCAATTGGTGGGCGTTGGCCATGGCGCGGGCATTCGGCTGGCCTTGCTCGCAGCCGTCACGCATCTGAGCCTGATGCGGGCGCAGGGCTACGCCTGATCCCGCTATCCCATTACATATTGTGCGGCCACGGCCGTGAGGGCTGAAGTAGATTGTGACGACCGACGTTTTCGATGTCAGTTTCACCAGCAAAGCCCATCGTCTTGTCCAATTCGTTATGGATGATTTCCAGCGCCTTGGTGACGCCTTTCTGCCCCATGGCGCCCAATCCGTAAATGAAAGCACGGCCGATATAGGTCGATTTTGCGCCCAGCGCGATTGCCTTGAATACATCCTGGCCGGAACGGATGCCGGAATCCATATGGACTTCGACCTGGTCGCCGACAGCATCGATTATCGGTGCCAGAACATCGATTGATGCCGCTGCGCCATCCAATTGCCGGCCGCCATGGTTCGACACCACGAGGGCATCGGCGCCGGTCTTGGCGGCGATCTGCGCATCTTCCACATCATTGATGCCTTTGAGGATCAGTTTTCCGTCCCAAACAGACTTGATCCACTCGATGGATTCCCAATTCAGCGACGGATCGAATTGCTCATGGGTCCACTCCGACAGGCTGGTCATGTTGGTGACACCGGGCGCGTGCCCGACGATGTTGCCGAACGTCCGGTTTTTCGTCCCCATCATGCCCAGGCACCATTGGGGCTTTGTCATGAGATTGAGGATGGATTTGACCGTTGGTTTTGGCGGCGCGGATAGGCCGTTGCGGATATCCTTGTGGCGTTGACCGAGCACCTGAAGGTCAAGTGTCACCACCAGCGCTTCACAGTTGGCGTTCTTGGCACGATTGATCATGTCCTCAACAAAACCGCGATCGCGCATGACGTAGAGTTGGAACCAGAAAGGCGTTTTTGTCGCCTCGGCCACCGCTTCAATGGAGCAAATGCTCATCGTCGACAGGGTGAAGGGCACACCGAACTCTTCCGCCGCCAAGGCCGCGGCGATCTCACCATCGGGATGCTGCATGCCGGTCAGGCCCACCGGTGCCAATGCGACGGGCATGGCAACCTTTCGGCCGATCATCGTCGACTGAACGGAGCGATGCTCAATGTCGACCGCCACGCGCTGCCTGATCTTCAGACGTTGAATGGCGTCCTCATTGTCCTGGTAAGTGCTTTCGGTCCAGGAGCCAGAGTCGGCGTAGTCATAGAACATGCGCGGCACGCGAAACTCGGCCCGTTTGCGCAAATCTTCAATTGTCAGTGGCTCACCAAACATCGTCTACTCCAACAGATCGTTCTGCTGGTGTTATTCAGTTCAGCGATTTTTGGAAAGACCGTAAAAAGTCGCTGGTCGGCGGCTTAGTCAGCCTGGACCACGGAAACGCCATAGCCGTCCACGGGTGCGTTAGAGGCCACGGCGCCATCGGTGTACACCGCCAAACCCCAAAAAGTGATAGACACCAGCATTCCCAGCGTCAGAAGCGCTACACGCATGACGGACCCGACCAATTTCTTTTTTTCGTTTGTTGACGCAACCCCGCGGAGCGTCGCGTACCGGTTAAGCCAAAATTAACCGCGTGGGAACCCTTCAATCGTGAAGTTTGAGTGAAATCCGCCTTTGAGCGCAGTGTCGCCAGGCTCGTGACATAATCGCAACAGGCGTGAATCGCCTTGGGTTTGCGATTGATATGCCTGCTGACAGGATGCTGTCAGGATGACTGATCTACAAGGCTGATATGGATATGAATGATCTGATCGTACGCCTGAGCGACATTTTTGACGGGCTGGATGTCAGAACCGCCTATGGGGAAAAGACCTTCTATTATAATCCAGGCGGCACGCTGCCACGCGGCACTTATTTCTGCACGATCAAGGACACTGACGGACCGAACGACAAGGCCTCCGCCCTGAACAGGCCAGGCGTTTGGCGGTTCAATTTTGGCCTGCCAAGTGCCCGCTATGAAGCGCTGTTCGGACCGCGCCCGGCACGACCCGCAAAGGGTCAGACCATCGCCGGACCTTGGCCATTCGATACCCTCGACCGGCTGATGCCCCACCCGATTTATGGTTGGATGGGCTGGGTCGCGATCGTTTCACCGTCCGCAGCCTCACTCGATATTCTTTGGCCCGATGTTGAAGCGGCTTACGAAAAGGCCGTCGACGGTTTTGAACGCCGGACAACGCGATAAGGCTTGAAAATGGGCCCTTGTTGCGTCACGCGTCAAAAATGCGGGCTAATTATAAAATGCAGCGCCTATTTGTTGAGGGAACGCTTGCGCGCGGCGCCACGCTGCCGCTGACAAAAAACCAGACAAACTATCTGCTCAACGTCCTACGCATGGACGATGGCAACACGCTCTTGGTGTTTAACGGGCGTGACGGTGAGTGGCGGGCGACGGTCGATAAAACCGGTAAAAAGACCGCGCAGCTTTTGTGTACCGATATTGAACGCGCGCAAACCGCGGCGAGCGGTCTGGTGTTTTGCTTTGCGCCCTTAAAAGCCGGGCGGCTCGATTACCTGGTCCAGAAGGCGGTTGAAATGGGGGCAGGCACGCTTATCCCTGTCCTGACCGATTATACCCAGAACCATCGGCTCTCGGCAGCCAAAATCGAGGCCTGGGCGATCGAGGCGGCTGAACAATGTGGCGTGCTGTCCATCCCGCATTGTTCAGACCCGGTCAAACTTGATCGCCTGCTGGCTGATTGGGACGAGGCAAGGACACTGATCTTTTGCGATGAGGACAGCGAGACAAATAACCCGGTGGCGCACCTGACCCCGCTGAAGGGGCGGTCGCTTGGTGTGCTCGTCGGGCCAGAGGGCGGTTTTTCGAAAGCTGAAAGGGAAACGCTGAAATCCTTGGATCATGTAGCGCCCATTCCGCTCGGTCCGCGGATCTTGCGTGCCGACACGGCAGCGGTCGCGGCATTGGCGGTTGTTCAGGCGCTGGCTGGTGATTGGTGAGTTTTCGCCTTTCAATTTTTGCCCACCAACTATGTCCATTGCCATTGTTCACTGAAACTTAGGCCAGCGTTCAATATTTTTACCTTGTCAGTGAACGGCGAATAGGCCACTTGCCGCTTGAGTAAATGGAACGCCGATCAGCTTTATGGCACGTGATACAACTGATGAAGCGCCGATAGGCGGCACCGAAGAACTGGCGGCCTATCTTGCTACGGGCTGCAAGCCGAAGGCCGAGTGGCGGATCGGCACCGAGCACGAGAAGTTTCCGTTCTTTGCTGATGACAATGCGCCGGTTCCCTATAAGGGCGAGAAGTCAATCAAGGCACTGCTGGCCGGCATGCAAGAAACGCTTGGCTGGCAACCGATTATCGATGAAGGCAATCTGATCGGGCTTTACGAACCCAATGGCATGGGGGCGATTTCGCTGGAGCCCGGCGGGCAGTTTGAGCTCTCAGGTGCGCCGCTTGCCACGATCCATGAAACATGCCGGGAATCAAACCAGCACCTTGCGCAGTTGCGGCGCATTGCCGATCCGCTCGGCATCAAGTTTCTAGGCCTTGGCGCCAGCCCCAAATGGCGGCTTGATGAAACGCCACGCATGCCGAAATCACGTTATGATATTATGCGTGCCTACATGCCGAAGGTCGGTTCGCAGGGTCTCGACATGATGCACCGCACGTCGACGATCCAAGTCAATCTGGATTTTTCATCCGAGGCCGACATGCGCAAGAAGATGCAGGTCGCCTATCGTCTGCAGCCGATTGCGACCGCGCTTTTTGCCAATTCGCCTTTTACCGATGGCGCACCCAACGGTCTTTTATCGTGGCGGGCCGACATCTGGCGTGACACCGACAACAATCGCGCCGGCGTGCTGCCAATGGTTTTCTCCGATCGTTTCGGCTTCATGGACTATGTGGAATGGGCGCTCGATGTGCCGATGTATTTTGTGCTGCGCGAAGGCCGCTATGTTGATTGCACCCATGTGACATTCCGCCAATTCATGGATGGAGCGCTTGAAGGCGAAATCCCGGATCCGCGGCCTAATCGGGGCGATTGGACCAATCACTTGTCGACCGTTTTCCCTGAAGTGCGCTTGAAGCGCTTTATTGAAATGCGTGGCGCCGATGGCGGTCCATGGCGGCGCATTTGTGCGCTACCGGCGTTTTGGGTTGGTTTGCTGTATGATGAGAGTGCGCTGGATGCCGCCGATCAGCTGACGAAAGGCTGGTCATTTGAGGATGTCGTCGCGCTGCGCGATGCTGTGCCTTCTCAAGGTCTGAAGGCGCTGGTGGGCAGCACAGCCGTGCGCGACATTGCTTACCAGGTGCTGGACATCGCCCGTGGCGGCTTGATCGCGCGGAAAAAACTGAACGCGGACGGGTTTGATGAAGCGCATTTCCTGGCGCCTTTGGAAGAGACGGTTGCGCGCGGCACGACAAGCGCCGAACAGATGCTGACGTCATTTAACAGTGTGTGGGAAGGCGATATTGATCGGCTGTTCCTTGAACACGCCTACTGATCTTTATTCGTGATCAATGATGATCGGACGTTTGCCCATCTTGCGCCCATCGGCGCGGACAGCCTCGGCTTCATATTGATGGGTGAACATCGTGTCATCCCAGCGCGGCCCTCGACCGAACAAGCCGCGGACAGCCAGAACGGCCATCGAAGAAATGATGAACAGGAAAGACAGGATCGCCAGAACCAGCAGGAGCGGCAGCGCGATGAGGCCGCCGAGAGCGAAAAGCGCAATTCTGAGGAAGCGAGAGGCGTTATTCATACTCATTTACATAATGTGTAGTCGTGTCGATTGTATGGCAGCGTGATAAAAAAATCGCGATCTACGCCAATTTATCTCCGCCATAAGACCGGTTGTGGTGCGTTTTTAGGCTGATAGTGTGTTTCAAGCAGTTGGAGGCTTTGACCATGAACATGTTTGATATTTTCATGCAGGCGCAAAATGGCAGCGCGATGCGGGAAATGGCACGCCAATTTGGGCTTGATGAAAGGCAAATGGAACAAGCGGTCGAAGCCCTGATGCCTGCCTTTTCGACCGGGTTTAAACGCAAGACATCGCAACCACAGGGCGTGTCCGAGTTTTTTGAAACCATGGCCCGTGCGCAAGGGCATGCAACGTTCTTTGATGACATGACAAAAGCATTTCAGCCGCAGGGCATGGCGGCAGGCAATGATCTACTCGGCCAGTTTTTCGGCTCGAAGGACGTCAGCCGCGCGGTGGCGCGTCAGGCAGAGGCGGCAACCGGCATCGGCCAGGAAATCTTCAAGCAGATGCTGCCGGTCATCGCCACAACTTTGATGGGCGGAATGGTCAAGAACACCACCGGCGGGTCGCGGTCTTCCTATTCAGCGGGCAGCGCCAATATGTTTGGCGACATTGTAGAGCAGATGATGCAGCAGGGCCTTGACAATATGGGTATGGGCGGCACCACACGCCAAGCCGAGCGCAATGCGAACCCGATGGACAATCCGCTTGGCAAAATCCTTGAGGGCATGTTCGGTAATGGCGAACGGGTCGCGCCGGAAGATCCGGACGATCACGGGCGCATCCCAAACCCGATGAACCCGGAGAACAATCCGCTGGGCAAGATTTTCAAGGATATGATGGAGCAGGCCCAGCAACCGCAAAAGGCCCCGGAGCCGCAACCGCGACAAAACCCCTATGGCGAACTGTTTGGCGAGCTCTTTGAAACGGGACGCCGCACGCAGGACACCTATCAGCAGTCAATGGAGCAGATTTTCGATCAATATCTGCAGGGCATGCGTCGCTAGCGATTTGCCAGGACTTAGCGTCCGCGCATAACGATCACATTGCCCACGACGACCAAGGCCAAGCCGGCAAAAGCGGACAGGGTCCATTGGTAGCCTTCGGCGAAGGTGGATACGAGCAAGGCAAAAATCGGAAAGATGACGGTGGCATAGCCTGCCCTGCCCGACCCGATCCGGCGTACCAGCGTCAGATAGGCGGCGAACGCGACGACCGTTGAGACAAGCGCTAGAAAAATCAGCGAATAGGCATATTCGGGCCGTGGGTCCCAATTGAACGGCGCGCCTTGGATCAGGGCGAGGAATGCGCACCAAATGGCCCCATAAATCATGCCCCAAGTGTTTGCCGAAACCAGCGGGATCGGTGTTCCGGCAGATTGCATGCGCGATGAAATGAGGCTGCCGGTGGAAAAACACAAGGTCCCGGCGATGCACAGGGCCAGGCCTGTCAACACACCGCCATTGATGCCTTGCGTGGCGATTTCCGGCCAGAACAGAAGACCGATACCCACAAAGCCAATCAGCGCTGC
>JBCCRB010000052.1:0-10770 GCA_039208465.1 Pseudomonadota bacterium | reverse complement strand
GCCCTTAGTGTTGTGGGTTGGAGTTGCCATCGGCGGCCAATTCTCTATACCGGGGCCATGCAATGGTCGGGCGAAGTCTTCATTATCGTGACAAGGCGCCATTGCGAAACCAGCCTGATCGTCGAACTGATGACCGAGGCAAAGGGCCGCCATCTCGGTTTGGTTAGAGGCGGCCGGTCGCGCAAATTACAGCCCGTTCTGCAGCCTGGAAACCGGGTCGAAGTGACCTGGCGCGCGCGCCTCGATGAGCATTTGGGCACGTTCACCACAGAACTGCTGGAAAGCCATGCAGCACGGTTGATGGAGACCGCGCAGGGCCTGCATGGCATCCAATTGATCGGCGCGCATCTGCGCTTGCTGCCTGAACGCGATCCACATCCGGCAATTTATGCTGCCCTTGCGGTCCTGTTGGAGCATTTGGACGCGCCGGCACTGGCCGGTCCGCTGATGGTCCGTCTGGAACTGCAGCTTTTGGAGGAGTTGGGTTTCGGGCTGAACCTTTCCGAATGCGCAGGGTCCGGCCGCCGTGATGAACTGGTCTATGTCAGCCCCAAATCCGGTCAGGCCGTCAACCGAGAGACCGGCGCGCCATGGGCTGACAAGATGCTTGCCCTGCCAGCATTTCTGACCGCCAAAGAGGGGCGGCAATGCACGGCTGATGATCTCAAAGATGCCTTCAGGCTGACCGGCTATTTTCTTCAGCGCGATGTGTGGGGTGCCCGCGGCATCGACATGCCGCCGTCGCGTGACGCTTTTCTCAATTGCGCGATTAAAGCGATGACCGCTTGATCATTCAGCCGCTTGCAGGCGCGCCACGCCCGCCTCTCGGATCGGCCAATGGACAATCGCGGCAAACACGCCAAGCGCGACACCGAACCACCAGACCGGGTCATAGGTGCCATAAATATCGTACAAATAGCCACCCATCCAAACGCCGAGAAACGAGCCGATCTGGTGCGAAAAGAACACGATGCCGCCCAGCATACCGAGATATTTTGTGCCGAACATGATCGCAACCAGCGCATTGGTCGGCGGAACGGTCGACAACCATAATAGGCCCATCACCGCGGCAAAAATCACCACCGAGGTGCCGGTTTGCGGCAGCAGAAGAAACGCGGTGACGGCAATCGACCGACCGACATAGATCAGCGCCAGGAAGATCGGCTTGGAGTATTTCTGTCCGATGACGCCCGAGGCGAGCGACCCGATAATGTTGAAAAACCCGATCAGCGCGATGGCAATCACCCCATAGCGCGCATCCAGCCCGATATCGCTGATATAGGCGGGAAAATGCGCCGTGATGAAAGCAACCTGGAAGCCGCACACAAAGAACCCGGCAATCAGCAGCACAAAGGATTGATGCCCGAACGCTTCACGCAGCGCCGCGCCAATGGACTGGTCAATCTCCGCCTGGCTGGTTTTACCGGAACTGGAATTGCCGCGCAGCGGGATCGCCAGCACCGGAATGATCAGCATCATCGCCGACATGATCAGCAAGGAATCCTGCCAGCCCAGATTGCTGATCAGCGATTGCGAGAAGGGGGCAAAGAGGAACATGCCGGCCGAGCCAGCCGCTGTGCCCATCCCGAACGCAAAGGAGCGCTGCTCGGGCGTCACATTGCGCGCAAAGGCGGCCAGCACGATGCCGAATGAGCCGGCGCCGATCGCCATGCCGATCAGGAGCCCGCCGCCCAAATGCAGGAAAACAAGGCTTTCCGGCATCGCCGTCATCAAGAGGCCCGCCGCATACATCAGGCCGGAAGCCGCGAGTACGCGCCACGTGCCATACCGGTCGGCAATCGCCCCGAAGAAGGGCTGACTGACGCCCCACATCAAATTCTGGATCGCCATGGCAAGGCCAAAATCGGTCCGCGACCATCCGGTATCGGCCAGCATCGGCAATTGGAAAAACCCCATCGCCGATCGCGGCCCAAAGGTCAGCGCGGCAATCAGACAGCCCGCGGCCATGATCAGCCAGGGATAATCATTATCGGGGGCGGTGGTGGTTTTGCTGCCTGCGCTCATGGCTCGTCTCCGGACGCAATTGCCATCCTTATGTCGCCGGTTTGCTGTTTCAGCAACCAAGAAAAACTGAATTGTCAGTGCAGTTTGGCTTAACCGTAGAGCGAACCGGATGGCCGAATCGCAACGTTTCCGCTAGACCTTACGCGAGGTTGGTGGAGGGTTAAGTGCGAAAACAACAGCTTCTTGGTACAGCAGCTTGGGCGGCTGCGTTGTTTGTCATGCAACCGGCGATGCCGGCATTCGCAGAAGATCAGGAGTTTCAGTGCTCGACAGGATATCGGATTTTTCTACCCGATCCCGGGCCAAACGGGGTCATCCAGACATCTTCCATGTTTGATCGGATGATCTTTGAACGCGATGGTCTGTGGCTGCATGACGACACTGACATTCAGTTTGAGTTGATTGGTGAGAACCCGCTCC
The DNA here is from genome assembly GCA_039208465.1 of Pseudomonadota bacterium. Lineage (GTDB taxonomy): Bacteria > Pseudomonadota > Alphaproteobacteria > Rhizobiales > Rhizobiaceae > JBCBDX01. Next base: position 8,325 of record JBCCRB010000052.1, on the reverse strand, counting down.
TCGTCGTCAATGGCCAGGAAATCACCTGCCAGCAAGTGCCACAGGCGATCGTTACCACGGTGGTCGAACCGGCAACCTCGCGCGCCGCGCCTTTGCAGTCTGATTTGGCCCGTGTTGCGCCTGAGCAACCGCCAACGGACAAAGCAGACCGGGTCGCACCGCAAACAGTCCAGAGCGTGGAAGCACCCGCCGAGACACAAGCGGCTGAGCCGCCGACAGTGACAGCGTCGCTCGAAGTTCAAGAGACACCTGCACCTGCGCCGATTGTCGATGACGCAACGACAACGGGCTCGCTTGTCATTGTACCCGACGAGAACAACGCGACAGCCGCCGAAGAGCCGCCAGCATTAACCGGCCAGTCGCGCGGCGGCCGTTTGCGGTCAGGGCCGGGGACTGATTTCGCCATTGCCGGTGCTTTGGACGAAGGCGCGCCCGTCACAATCCTGGAAAATGTCGGCAATACATATCGCGGCTATGATTGGTTTGAGATCGAATATGGCGATGGCCAGAAAGCCTTCACCTGGGGCGGCATTCTTTGTTCTGACGGCCAACAGGCTGACGGCCTTTTCGAAATGTGCAGCTAACGCCACGGTTGCGGACGATCGAGGCGCATCCGTGCCCCGATCGGGCCAAGATCGGCCTTTAGAGGCGCAGGGCCGACTCCCAGCAAACAAGGGGCATTGAAATGGGGTATGCAATCCTAGGCCTGGCGGCTTTCTTCGTTGCCTTTGTCCTGCCGATCATTCTTTATTTCCAGCTTAATGGCCTGTCAGCGCGCATCGCCAAGTTGGAGCGCGCTTTGGCTGAGGGCGTCACACCAACGGCACCATCGGTAGGCGAGGCGGCATCGGGCCCTGCATCCAGGCCGCCGCCGCCAGAGGCCGCGCCGACAGCGCGACCCGCACCGCCGGTTGAAGAACCTGCAAAGGCTTCGCGGCCAGAACCGCCTGCATTGGCGAAAGCAACCCCGCAAAAAACGAAAAAAATGAACTTGGAATCGCGGCTCGGCGCGCGCTGGACCGTGATCCTCGGCGGCATCGCCATCGCGCTCGGCATCCTATTTCTGGTCCGATACACGATCGAAGCCGGCCTTCTAGGCCCGGCAGCCCGCATCGCGCTAGGCACACTGTTTTCGCTGGCTCTATTGGGCGCTGGCGAAGTGCTGCGCCGTCGCGATCAGAAATTTAAGCTGCCGCAATTTCCGGGCGCTGACATCCCCGGCATCATAACGGCCGCCGGGATCGTCGGGGCCTTTGGTACCCTGTATGCCGCGCATGCGCTGTACGGTTTTGTTGGCCCCGCGTTGGCATTTATTGGTTTGACGCTTGTCGGTCTGGCGTCGCTGGCGCTATCTGCCGTGCATGGGCCGAAGCTGGCGGCGATCGGGCTGATTGGCGCCTACGCCGCGCCGATTCTGGTTTCCTCGGACGCGCCAAACCCGATTGCGCTGCTGTTCCACGTTATTGCGGTCACAGCCGCCATCATGGGCGTGGCGCGGATCCGCCAATGGCTCTGGCTGGGGCTTGGCGGTGTCATTGGCGCGCTGATCTGGGCGATCCTCTTCTTAAATGTTCAGGCGCCGGCAGCACCAGCGTGCGCAGCGCTTCTGTTAGTCGCCCTCGGGTTCCTGTTTGCGGGCGCCTTTGGGGTGCCAAGAAGCGGCTTCTCCGCCGTACCGGCTGACACGCGCCAGGACCGGATTGGCTTTTTGGTCATGACCGCCTTGGCGCTTGTTTATGTCGTGCATGCGATCGCCCATGCCGGCTTTCCGGAAGTCGCGGCCGGTGCCGCCCTGGCCTTGATCATGGCTGGCGCCGCCGCGCTTTTTCCAGCTGTTGCCGCCATAAGCATCATCGGCGGTCTGGTTGCGGTGATCGCCGTGCTGGCCGTCGATCTGGAGCCAGTGTTCAACACCGGACGCTATCTCTATGGCGAAACCGATCTGGCCGAACTCGTCGCACCGGCCGATTTTACCGGCTACGCCATGTCGGTTCTTTTGATCACAGTACCCAGTGCCGGCGTTGCCTTGGTCGGCGCTTGGCGCGCCGCAGCCAAAGCGCCCGGCATGGCCGGTTATCTGGCAAGTGCCTTAGCGATCATCGCGATTGGGGCGATCATCGGTGCCTGGCTGCGCATTGCGCCCTTTGCCAACGCGCCTGGTATGGGCGCGCTTGCCCTACTCGTGGCAGGTGGCGCCATTATGCTCACCGAATTGTTTGCCCGCAAAAGACCGCAGGATTGGTCGGCCGGCGCCCCGGCCGCCTTTGCCACCGCCGCTGTCGCGCTGATTGCATTCGGGGTCGGCGTGGTTCTGACAAAAAGCTGGATCCCGCTAGCGCTCGCGCTGACATGCGCCGGCATCGCCTACATTCACGCCGCGCGGCCGGTCAAAGCCTTGCCCTGGCTCGCCGTCGGCACAGCGTTTTTGTCGCTTGTTGCGCTGCTCTTTTCCATCCCGTTTGATGCTGATGCGGTAGGCCGCATCCTAATCCTCAACTGGTTGATCGTGCTGGCAGGGCTACCGGCCATCGCGACCCTTTGGGCTGGTGCACAGCTCAATCGAAACCTTACCGGCAGTGTCACCTCGGCGCTTGTCACCGCCTTTGGTCTGGCGCTGTTGGCGCTGTTTGTCTCCCTGCAATTGCGCCATCTGATCACCGGCGGTCAGATCAACAATGGCGATTTCACGCTTGCTGACATGGCCGCGCAGACAGGCGCTGCGCTTGGCTTCACTCTCGGTCTGCAAGAGGTTGCGCGCCGCACGGGCCGCACCATATTTTCGCGCGCCGTATGGGTTGCCGGTCTCGCCAGCTGCCTGATGATCGCCATCGGTCTGTTCCTGGTCTACAACCCAGCTTTGACCAACAGCCCGGTCGGCGCAACGCCGCTGTTCAATCTGATTTTGCCCGCCTATCTGGTGCCAGGCCTGTTGTGTGCCGCCATCGCCCTGAAAGCACGCGATATCAGACCCCGCTGGTATGTGCTGACCTACGCCTTTCTCGGCGCGCTGCTGATCTTCGCCTTCTTCACGCTGGCTAACCGGCAATTCTTCCAGGGCAGCCAGATTTGGCTCTGGCGCTCGACGTCCGATCTGGAGTTCTGGAGCTATTCGGCGCTTTGGCTCGTTTTATCGGTCGCGCTACTTGTCGTCGGCACCTATTTTGCTTCGCGCCCCTTGCGGATCGGCTCTGCGATTATGATGGCCCTGACGGTGGGCAAAGTGTTCCTGCTCGACGTGGCCGAATTGGGCGGGCCCTTGCGCGCGGCGGCCTTTATGGGCCTTGGCCTCAGCCTGTTGGCGATTGGCCGTTTCTACCAGAAATATGTGGTGGCCGCCCCGGGTGAGCCAGACGACGACCCGTCGACACCGGACGCAGAACCGGTTGGCCCGCTCGCGGGAAGCTAGATCTTTTTCAGGCTCACCCGCTTGTGGACTTCTTCGGCGGTTTCGACGCGTTCGGAGTAGCGGTCTGTCAGATAGGCTGATTTATCGCGCGTGAGCAGCGTGAATTTCATTAGCTCCTCCATCACATCCACCACGCGGTTGTAGAGGGAGGAGGGCTTCATGCGGCCGTTCTCAAATTCGAGCCACGCTTTGGGGACCGATGATTGGTTCGGGATCGTGATCATCCGCATCCAACGGCCAAGGATCCGCATTTGATTGACGGCATTGAAACTCTGCGATCCGCCCGAAACCTGCATCAGCGCCAGCGTCCGGCCTTGTGTCGGGCGAAACCCGCCAATCGGTGACAGCGGCAGCCAATCGATTTGGGTTTTCATGATGCCGGTCATCGCGCCATGGCGTTCAGGCGAACACCAGACCTGCGCTTCCGACCAGATCGACAATTGCCGCAATTCCTGCACTTTGGGGTGGTTTTCCGGCGCACCATCGGCAAGTGGCAAATCAATCGGATGGAAGACTTTCACCTCTGCCCCGAGCGCTGTCAGAACGCGCGCCGCCTCATAAGTTAAAAGGCGCGAATAGGAGTTCGCCCGCAACGATCCGTACAGCATCAAAACACGTGGCCGGTGCAGTTTGGGCGGCGTGTTGTAGAGCGCTGAAAAGTCTATCTCACTGAGCTGATCAGCTGCCAAATTCGGCATTGCCGGGTCATCGAGCCACGGCTCGGGATACTCTTTGCTCATGAGGCGTAGCTTTTTGCCAGATCGGTCGAACCAGCCATCGCGCCGATCGTGTTCAGCGCTGTCTTCAGGTCGGCCGGGTTCATATCCTCAAAGGGCAGGGCCATCAGCGCCATCACCCGCGCTTCCAGAAGCGTATAGGTGCTTTCAAACGAAGCGGCCCACTCGGTATCCGTCTCGCCATGCGGATCAGGAATCCCCCAATGCGCTTGAACCGGCGCACCCGGCCAGATCGGACAGGTTTCGCCCGCTGCATTGTCACAGACGGTGACCACAATATCCATCGACGGCGCGCCATCGGCCTCAAACTCGTCCCAGCTCTTGGAGCGGAAACCGGCAATGTCGTAGCCCTTGGCTTCCAGCAGCTTTAACCCATACGGGTTTGGCGTGCCGCGCGGCGTTGATCCGGCTGAAAAGGATTGCACACGGCCTTCACCAAGCCGCGCAAACAAGGCTTCGCCCAAAATGGACCGGGCCGAGTTGGCCGTGCACAACACAAGGATATTTGTCATGGTCGGATGACCTCACCATCTTCTTTGGTAAATTCGGGAAGCGAGCCTTCGGGCAAAAGGGCAAACACCGCCTGTGACGGTCGGCACAGTTTCACGCCGCGCGGTGAACACACGATCGGCCGGTTGACCAGGATCGGATGCTCAACCATAGCATCAAGCAAGGCATCATCAGAAACAGACGGGTCGGTGAGCCCGAGCGCTTCCGCCGGCGATTTGGAGACCCGCAAGGCTTCGCGCGGCGTCAAATCCGCGGCGGCAAACAGGCCGAGCAATTGCGGACGGGTCCAGCCGGTGTCCAGATAGGCGATGACGGTGTGCTCTGCTCCCGACGCTTCGATCATCGCGAGCACATTGCGCGACGTGCCGCAATTAGGATTGTGATGAATGACGATCATGCGTCCTCTCCAAGCTGCCATCGGCAATAAGCCCAGGCAAGGCACGCGCCGACAATCTGCATGGCGATAAACGGCAGCACATCCAGCGGCCGGATGCCGGCAAATGTGTCAGAAAACGCCCGCGCCAGCGTGACCGCCGGGTTCGCAAAACTGGTCGATGCCGTAAACCAATAGGCCGCCGTGATGTATAAGCCGACCGCCATCGCGACCGCACTTTCCTTGGCCTTCAGGGTCAGCAAAATGACCGCGACAAGGCCGAATGTGGCGACGATTTCCGCCAGCCATTGTGGCCCGCCGCTGCGCACCTTTTCCGACAGTTGAAAGACATCGAGGCCGAACATCGCATTGGCGATCAGCACGCCGATGATGCCGCCGATCACTTGCGCACCGACATATTGCAGCGCAAGGGCGCTATTTATCTCGCCGCGCAGGCGAAACACCAGCGTGACAGCCGGGTTGAAATGCGCACCCGAAATCGGCCCCAACATGGTGATTAGCACCACAAGGATCGCCCCGGTGGGGATCGTGTTGCCAAGAAGCGCGATAGCGACATTCCCGCCCGCCAGCGTTTCTCCCATGATGCCGGAACCGATCACGGTCGCCAGCAGAAATCCGGTGCCGACAAATTCGGCGCCGAGCTTTTGTGGATCTGAGTAGGCCATTAATGCTTTCCGATATCGTCCAGGCGTTTTTGCAGGGTCAATTTGTCCAACCCGCTCATGGGCAGCGCGGTAAACACCGAAATCCGGCTGTTGAGCATGCGGTGTGCATCATCAAAGGCAAAAGCCTGCTCGGCATCCGATCCTTCAACCGCTGCAGGGTCGGGCACCCCCCAATGCGCACTCATGGGCTGACCCGGCCAGACCGGACAGGTTTCGTTGGCCGCATCATCACAGACGGTGAACACGAAATCCATTTCCGGCGCGCCGGGCGCGGCAAACTCGTCCCAGCTTTTCGAGCGCGCAAAATCCGTGTTGTAGTTCAGCGTTTTCAACAGATGCAGCGTTCGTGGGTGGACGTCACCCTTGGGCTGCGATCCGGCCGAGAACCCCTTGAACCGGCCTTGGCCGATCCGGTTGATGATGGCCTCGGCGATGATCGATCGCGCCGAATTGCCGGTGCAGAGGAATAGAACATTGTAAACCGGGTCTGCCATAATCCCCTCCTAGCAGTCACACACAAGTTCCTTCAGGATCGGCTCGCAAAGCTCAGCCCGACCCCCGCAGCAATCTTCCATGATGAACCGTAACAGGCCGCGCAGCCCTTCAAGGTTGGCGGCATAGCGCACCGAGCGTCCGTCGCGATGCGATTGGATAAGGCCCGCGCGCAACAGCACGGCCAGATTGGCGCTCAGCGTGGTCTGGTTGAGGTTGAGCGTCTCGGCCATGTCGCCGGCCGCCATCCCCGTTTCGCCCTGCTTGATCAGAAGCCGGAAGACATCGAGCCGCGTATCATGGGCGAGCGCCGCAAAGGCATCCATTGCTTTGATTGTATCCATACATCATGATTTCATGATATTTCGATATGTGTCAACCACATCGCCGATCAGCTTGTGTGTTTTTCCAAGCTCACCTATGTCCAATTCAACGAATTTGACAGCGGAGGGCGCAATGGCTGCTTTCTAGACCAAAAACACGATCAACGCGTCGGGCAGAAAAACCGCCGCTGAACGTTTCGGCGTGATTGATCGCCCGGCGCTGGCATGGAATGCCGATGTCGAGCGCGAGACGGCGCACCTCTATGAAAAGGTCAAAGACCATATCCCCGCCATCGAATGGCCGGTCTATGCGCCCTATGTTGCCGCGATCAATCGGCTGAAGAAGGAGCGCGATGCGGTCATTTTGGCCCATAATTACCAGACGCCGGACATCTTCCATTGCGTGGCTGATATTGTCGGCGACTCGCTCCAATTGGCCAAGGAGGCCACCAAGGTCGACCAGCAGGTGATTATCCAGTGCGGCGTCCATTTCATGGCCGAGACCTCCAAGCTTCTGAACCCGGAAAAAACGGTGCTGATCCCGGACATGAAGGCCGGTTGTTCGCTGTCTGAATCGATCACCGGCGCCGATGTGCGTCTTTTGCGCGAAAAATATCCTGGCGTGCCGGTCGTCACCTATGTGAACACGTCAGCCGACGTGAAAGCCGAGACCGATGTCTGCTGCACCTCGTCAAACGCGGTCCAAGTGGTTGAAAGCTTTGGTGTGGATACCGTGCTGTGCATTCCCGATGAGTATCTGGCGCAAAACGTCGCCAATCAGACCGACGTCAAAATACTGACCTGGAAGGGCCATTGCGAGGTCCATGAGCGTTTCACCGCCGAAGAACTCTTGGCCTACAAGGAAGCTGATCCGCAAATCGAGATCATTGCGCATCCTGAATGCCCTGTCGAAGTGGTTGAGGTGGCCGACTATACCGGTTCGACCTCCGGCATGATCAATTATGTGCGCGATCAGCGCCCGCCCAAGGTGCTGCTGGTCACCGAATGCTCCATGGCTTCGAACATCCAGGCCTCGGTGCCGGACGTGGAATTCGTCAAACCCTGTAATCTGTGCCCGCATATGAAGCGGATCACCCTGCCGAAAATTCTCGATGCGCTGTGCGAGATGAAGGAGGAAATCCACATCGACCCGGCGATAGCCGACCGCGCCCGGCTCGCGGTTGAGCGCATGGTGAATTTGAAGCAGTGACGGCGCCCATCCTCATCATCGGCGGCGGGCTCGCCGGGCTTTTTTGCGCGCTGAAACTGGCACCGAAAGCCGTGGCGATCCTCGCCTCTGCCCCGATCGGGCGCGGCGCTTCGTCTGCCTGGGCGCAGGCGGGCATTGCGGCCGCGGTCGCGCCCGGTGATACGATCGAAAAGCATGTTGAAGACACGCTGATCGCCGGTGATGGCATCGTCGATGAGGCGATCGTGCGCACCATGGCCTCGGAGGCCGCTGATCGCATCACCGATCTTCTGGAATTCGGCGTCCCCTTCGACCGCGATCTGGAGGGCAAACTCCTGGTCAGCCGCGAGGCGGCGCATTCGGAAAACCGGATCGTGCGCGTCAAGGGTGATATGGCGGGCCGCGCAATCATGCAGGCGCTCGTCACCGCCGTGCAAAACGCAGCCCATATCCGCCTCTATGAGGGCTATGTCGTTGAGGAATTGCTGACCGAAGACGGCGCGGTCGTCGGCGTTGCCGCGCGTGACAAGGCAGGGCAGGGCGAGCGCCACGAATTGTTCGGCTCCAATGTGGTGATGGCTACCGGCGGCGTGGGGCATCTCTATGAGG
>JBCCRB010000051.1:0-11056 GCA_039208465.1 Pseudomonadota bacterium | reverse complement strand
TGGGGCGAAGTGATGGCCTATCTGACAATCATCACCATTCCAGTGCTGGCGTTCTACCTGTCGCTGCAGCGTGTCTTCATTGCCTCTGTGGCATCAACGGGGGTGAAAGGCTGATGGTTCTCAAACTGCAAGACAAATGGATCTGGGACAGTTGGTATGTCCGCGATGGCGATCTGTGGCATTGCTTCTTTCTGCAGGCAGACAAGTCGATTGGCGATCCCGAACTGCGCCATTGGCATGTCAGCTACGGCCATGCCACCAGCCGTGATCTGGTCAATTGGGAGCATCTGGGCACCTGCTTTGCGCCATCTGAAGGCCCCGCATGGGACGATTACACCACGTGGACCGGTTCTGTGGTGCAAGGTGATGATGGGATTTGGCACCTGTTCTACACCGGAACCAGCAGGGGTGAGGATGGAAAGCACCAGCGATTGGGCCATGCGGTTTCCGATGATCTGCACAATTGGCAGCGCGTCGGGTCCGGTCTGATCCTCGACATTGACGAGCGCTATGAGGAGTTCAAGCAGGACCGCTGGCATGACCGCGCATTTCGCGACCCGTGGGTGACGCGTGATCCCGATGGCGACGGGTGGCTGATGTATTTCACCGCTCGCAAGGCCGGTGTTCAAGGCTGGCTTGATGCTGGCGCCATCGGCTTTGCGACATCCGATGATCTGATGAATTGGAAATTGCAGGACCCGGTTTTTGTCGGTGGCTTTGGCGAATTGGAAGTGCCGCAGGTTTTTCACCGCGATGGCCGCTGGTACTGCCTGTTCTGCACCAATGAGCGATTTTGGACGCCGGACGCCACCGAAACGGTTGGCGGCACGCCGATGACCGGCAGCCATTACCTTGTCGGCGAGAGCGCGCGCGGGCCGTGGCGTATCGCACCGGGGCCGATGCTGGATGGTTCTGATCCGGTTGGCCGTTATGCCGCCCGGATCCTGGAAACCAGCACGGGCATGAAACTCATGGGCTTTCGCTGGTTCGATCCGAAAACCGGGGCTTTCGTGGGTCAAATTGATAATCCGGTCGACGTGCGTGTCGAAATTGACGGGCGCCTTGCGCTTGTCGAAGCTGCTTAAGGGAGGGCGCAAAATGGCAGACGTTTTGCTCAAAGGCATCAAGAAGAGCTACGGATCGGTCGACGTGATCAAGGGCGTCGACATCGAAATCAATGATGGCGAGTTTGTCGTTTTCGTCGGTCCGTCCGGCTGCGGCAAGTCGACTTTGCTGCGTATGATTGCCGGGCTGGAAGACATCACTGCCGGCGAATTGAAGATCGGCAACATGGTCGTCAACGAAGTGCCCGCCTCCAAACGCGGCATTGCGATGGTATTTCAGTCCTATGCGATTTTCCCGCATATGACGGTGCGCGAGAATGTTGCCTTTGGCCTGACGATTGCTGGCGCATCGAAGGCCGAAAAAGAAGAAAAAGTCGCTGAAGCGGCGCGTATTTTGCAGATGGAACATTTGCTCGACCGCCGCCCGAGCCAATTGTCCGGCGGCCAACGGCAACGGGTTGCGATCGGGCGCGCGATTGTCCGCAAACCGGAAGTCTTCTTGTTTGATGAGCCACTTTCCAATCTGGATGCGGCGCTGCGTCTAGATATGCGCATCGAGATCGGCAAGCTTCACAAATCGCTTGGCGCGACCATGGTGTATGTCACCCATGACCAGGTGGAGGCGATGACCTTGGCCGATAAGATCGTCGTTCTGAAAGATGGCCATGTGCAGCAAGTCGGCGCGCCGATGGAGCTGTATCATCGACCTGAGAATTTATTCGTCGCCGGATTTATCGGCGCTCCGTCGATGAACTTCCTCAATGTTGATGTGGTCGGCAGGGAAGGTGATAGCGCCAAGGTACGCTCGGATTTGGTCTCGGAGTTTTCAGCACCTGCGTGGCGCGAAGGCATTCCATCATCTGGGCGTGCGACCCTGGGCATCCGGCCGCAAGACCTGCATCCGGTCGAGACGGGCGGCGTGCTGACCGGCAATGTCACTTTGGCCGAGCGTCTGGGTATCGAAACGGTTGTCGACGTGGCACTGAAGGATGGTTCACGTGTTTTATGTTCGCTGGCAGAAGATCGCGTCTTCGAACCGGGCCAGGAAGTAAATCTTGATTTCAACCATGACCGCGCGCACCTGTTTGCGCCGCAACAAGCTGCGTAAATAATGAAGCCGATCCTCATTCTCGACAATCACTTCAGAAAGAAGGATGAGCTCTTCAGCGCCGAGACTTTCAGGGCGCTTCAAGACCTGTGCGAAGTCCATGGCGGCCGTGACATGCCCATGCCGCGTCAGCAAATCACCGAGCTGCTGCCGGTCGCATCCTTCTATGTCGCTTCGCGGCCGACTTTGACTGGCGAGGAGATTCGGCTGGCGAAGAACCTCAAAGCGACCATTGAAGTCTCGGGCGCGTTTCGCGAAGGCCTTGATTACGAGGCCTGCTTCGATGCGGGCGTGGAGGTGCTCTCCTGTTCGCCCGGATTTCGTAATGCTGTTGCCGAAATGAGTTTGGCGATGATGCTCGCTGGCGGACGCGGGCTGATTAAAGAGCATGAAGCTTTTCGCGTCGGCACCGAGCGCTGGCTGGATGATCGGGAGGAAACCGACTTTACGCTCTATCGGCAATCGATCGGCTTTATCGGCTATGGGCAAATCTCGCGCGAAACCCATCGCCTCCTGGCTCCCTTTACACCCAAGGTGATGGCCTATGATCCGTTCCTGAGCGATGCCGGCCCTGATGTCGAATTAACTGATCTGCAGACACTGGTCGAAAAGTGCCGGATTGTTGTGGTGGCCGCGGTACCGTCCGAACAAACCCGCGGCATCCTCAGTGCCGAGTTGATCGCCAAACTTCAAAAAGGCGCGATGGTCATCCTGATCTCAAGGGCATGGTGCGCTGATTTTCCCGCGCTCATCGCAGCGGCACGGGCAGGCAGAATTCAGGTGGCGACGGATGTGTACCCGGAAGAACCGGTCGATAAGAATGATCCGATCCGTAACAGCGCGAACATCATTCTGTCACCGCACCGCGCGGCTGCCGTGCCTGGCGGACGCCACTTGATCGGCGACATGATCCTGCATGATTTGACGGCAATCATCGAAGGCTCGCCAAACCGGCAGTTGAAAAAGGCAGATCCGGCTATGGTGGAAGGGTTGGTTTCCGCGCAATTGCAGATGCAGGCGATGCCCAACACATGAGTACTTTTAATTGGGCGATCATCGGTACGGGCAACATTGCCGGTGCCATGGCGGAAGCGCTAGGCAGCGTGCCTGGGGCACGGCGGTTTGCGGTTGCTTCACGCTCCGCGGGCAAAGCACAAAAATTTGCCGAACATTGGGGTTTCGACCGGCCCTATGCCGATTATTCGGATGTCTACGCCGATCCCGGTGTCGATATTGTGTATGTCGCCACCCCCAACGCCTGCCACAAACAAAACATCCTGGATGCGCTGGCAGCGGGCAAGCATGTTCTTTGCGAAAAGCCGCTAACCCTGTCGCCGGAGGACAGCATCCAGTGCTTTCAATTTGCAGAAAGGTCAGGACTGGTATTAATGGAAGCGCTGTGGACGGCGTTTTTCCCCGCGATGCAAAAGGCGGTTGAGTTAGTCCAATCCGGCAGTATCGGGAAGCCACGCTACCTTAACGCAAACTTCGTCTCACTGCGAAATCCGCATTCGCATCCAAACCTATTCGATCCCGATCTGGGTGGCGGGGCAAGCCAAGATCTCGGGATTTATCCAATCGCCGCCGCATTGCTGCTCGTCGGGCCCGTCAAGTCATCCAGCTCCGAAGTCGTCATCGGGCCGTCCGGAGTTGATGAAATGGTTGCTATGAGCCTTGCCCATGAAAACGGTACAATCTCGCAAGTCGCGTTCGGATTTCGAGCGGAGTTGCCGGTTGCTGTGCGCGTCGTCGGGGATATGGGAGAGGTTGAAATCAGTGATAACTTCCATCACCCGCAGGCGGTGACCCTCAAGACAAGGGATAGAAGCCGATCCTTCGACCTGCCATCAATCGGTAAGGGATATGCTCACGAGGCTATCGCTTTCCAAAAATTGGTCAGCGGAGGCTCGCCATCGGAGCAGCTATGGCCTGCTTCATTTACGGTTCAAAGCCAACGTATTCTGCAAGGCTCATACTAGTGCTGAGAATTGCGATGCCAAGAAGAGCCGATGCAGCCGGAATTGCTGTGCGGATCTTAGGACATCCAATCACAAAGTAGCTTTGTCCGCACGCCGGGCACTCGTTTGCAGGCTTTGCCATTTTGTCATTTTCACGTCGCGCCTTACCAATGATCCATCGCACCAATTGATCCAGGCTGTACATGCCGGCTGTTCGCCATACATGATTATGGTGTCTTTAGAGCGAACGCTGAAAGGCCTGGTCAGCATGGAACAAACACGTCTTCTCCCCGGCTTTGGTGCCCGTTTGAAACGGGTTCGTACCGCTATCCGGCTCAAGCAGAGCGGGCTTGCTGACCTATTGGGCGTTGACCAGACGACCGTGTCACGCTGGGAAAGCGGGCGCCAAACCCCCGAACAGGCGGTCCAAGCAATGGTGTTTGAAACGCTGTTACCCTATCGCTCCGATGATGCTGCGCTGAAGCGTCTTGTCGAGGGTTCACCCGATTGCATTCACCTTGTCGATGAAGCCACGCATCGTTGCCTTGCCTATTCGGTGAGCCGCGCGCGCGATTGGCGTGTTGGCCAGCGAGACATGCTCGGTGTTTCCCTATGGCAATTTGCGACGGCGGAAATCCGGCAGGCCGAAAGCGAATTGGCGCAAACGGATTGGTGGTCGACCGTGTCGCCCGCGCCCAAGCACTTTGTCACCTCACCCGCTCATGATCGCGATATCCGTATTAGCGGCGGGCAGATTTTATGGGAGCGGGTTTACCTGGCGGACGGCACGCCCGCACGGCTGGTCACCGGGCAGACTTACCGCGCATAATTTATGCGTGGGCTTGGCCACCGCTTATCCTTAAGAAGCGCGTATGCCCGGCACGTTACGCATCTTTGTTTTGATTTTCGTCTTATGGGCCGCCGGCCTGCTTGCCGGTGCACAATTTGCGAAAATGTCGGTCCTGCTGCCGGAACTGCGCGCGCTCTATCCGGAAAGGGCTGAGCATGTCTCCTGGTTGCTAACACTGGTCAGCATTGTCGGCGCGGTTTTTGGCGGTCTTGCCGGGCGCTTTGCCAACAATGTGGGTGCAAAACGCCTGCTCGTCGCTTCGCTCATGATGGCCGGTGTCTTGTCGCTTTGGCAGTCGACCTATCCGGCCTTTACGCTCATGGCGCTGTCGCGGGTCCTGGAAGGGGTCACCCATCTCGGCATCGTGGTGACAGCCCCCGCGCTGATGGCACAAACCAGCGCGGCGCGTTGGCGCGGTGCCACCATGGCGCTTTGGAGCACGTTCTTCGGTGTCTCCTTTGCGATCTTTGCGTGGTTTGGCGTGCCTCAATTGAACGATTTGCAGGTCAGCGGCCTTTACCAGATCCATGGCGGTCTAATGCTGCTGATCGCTTTACTCGTCTATGTGTTGTTAGCTCGCGGTGGTGAGAACATGGGACAGGCGGATCAAGACGCCCCGGCGGCGGGCAGGGATCTCAGGGTCCTTTGGCCGGGCATTGGCTGGCTCTTCTATACGCTGACTTTCCTTGCCCTGCTGACGATCCTGCCGCTTGAAATGCCCGATGACATTCGACCGCAAATGACGACGATCATGTCCCTACTTGGCATTGGTACGAGCTTGTTGCTGGTGCCACTTTTGTTGTTGCGGCTTTCTTCAACAAAAGTCGTTCTGACCGGGTTTGCGCTGGCGGCTCTTTTGACCGGTCTTGGTTCCAGCCTGCATGTTTTGGTACTCGCTATCATGCTGTTTGCCGTGTTGGGCCTGGTCCAGGGGGGCGCGTTTGCCGCTGCCGCTGACCTGAACCAATCAACGGCCAAACGAACACTTTCCTATGGTTTCATGGCGCAGACCGGCAATCTAGGCAATCTGATCGGGACGCCGTTCCTCTTGTTTGTGTTGGAAGGCTTCGGCGCACAGATGCTGCTGCTGACGGTCGCGGCGATTTATGTGGCGGGATTGGTGAGCCTGACGGTGTTGGCGTGGCGCATGCGGACCGATGATACCATTAAGTAAGTGATGGCTGACGCTTACCCTGTCGGCTTTTCCAACAGTTCGACCTCAATGAAAGCGCATTCGAAATCATTGGCATTGATCACATCATGCTCAACGCCGATCTGGCGGAAATAGGGGACACCGTTTTTCATCGGCGCGCGCGTTGGCGCCCCGTCGCCCGTGTCAATTTCAAGCTCGCCATCAAATAGCGGAATGACCACATAATCATAAGCGTGCCGGTGCCATCCGGTATTGTCACCGCGCTTTTTGAAGCGCCATTCGGTGACGCGCACGCGTTCATTGGCGATCATGGGTGTTGGTATGGCGGTTCCGGCAGTATCAGGCACAGGGTGACCTCGGCGCACTTGTCAGACAATTGTCGATCGACTGTAGCTCAAGCGTCGAAATGCTTCACGGCTTTTTCAAACTTGTCACGACAGCCGGGATTGCAAAAGCCGACCACCTTACCCCGATAGAGTGTCAGGGCGTCTGCGGAAACGGGTTTACCCGACCATGGGCAAGTTGCGTTCGTACAGTCTTCAAGGCGCAGTTCGGTCATTTTCAGCAATGCTCCATTATTCTGGTGACCTGAATGTTCCGGCATCAAACCGAAAACGTTGCTTTGGCGGAATGACAAATTACCGACAAATCCTGCCAATCTCATCGGTGACGGCGGGCCGGGCGCTTGCGCTCGATTTCCCGGTCATGACCCGATTGTATGCGCATAAGCCGATGATGCACTTTGTGCCGTGGCAGGCCCATATCCTTGAGCAGATAGTCCGGCAATTGCAACAAATCCCGATAGGCGCGCCGGTCACGCCTTCTTTTTAGATACGCGCGCACCATCCGGCCCATCGCATGCACGAACCACCATTCCGTTGCTTTCAGAGGTGACTCATTGTCGGTTACGTGTCTTGCCGTTTGCGGTTTGTGCGTTTGCATCCTGTTTCCTTTCTTGCGCTAGAGCCGCATGCGGACGCGGTTTCCCGTTGCCCGGCTGAAAGCCCGGCGGCGTTGGCGGTAAAATCATGTGATCAGTTGCGGTTAGATCTCAGTGCCCGATCAATGGACCGGCGCCCCGAACCGTTCGGCATATTGCGCGGGCGGCACGCCGAAATGACGGTGAAATGTCCGGCGAAAAACCTCGGGGCTGGCAAAACCGGCCGCTTCGGCAACACGCTGAAACGGCATCCGGGACTCTTCGAGCAACATGCGTGCGTGCTCAATGCGTACCTTCTCCAGATATTGGCGCGGCGTCAGGCCGGTTTCGGCCTTGAAGACGCGGGCGAAATTGCGCGGACTCATGCCGGCTTTCTCGGCCATGTCATCAACAGACAAGTGTGTGTTCAAATTGGTGGCGAGCCAGTTCTGCACCGACCTTATGGGGGTACGGTTGGCCAATTGGGTGGATAGCTGCGTGCTGAATTGCGCCTGACCGCCAGGGCGTTTGACAAACACGACCATTTCGCGGGCAACGGCCATCGCGAGTTCACGGCCGCAATCCTGTTCAACCAGGGCCAGGGCCAGATCAATACCCGCGGTCACACCGGCCGAGGTGAAGACGTTATCGTCCTGCACGAAAATCGCGTCCGCTTCCAAACGGATCTTGGGGTAAATTTGTTTCAACTGGTCACACCAGCGCCAATGGGTAACAGTTCGCCGGCCGTCCAAGATGCCGGCTTCAGCGAGCACGAACGCACCAGTGCACACCGATCCTATACGACGCACTTTCTGACGCCAATTGGAAAGCAATTTCATGATTGCCGGATCGGACTGGGCTGTAAATTTGCCGCCACCGCCGGCCACGAGCAACGTGTCGGCGCCTTTGAAATCCTTGATCGACTTGTTGGCGACGAGGCCCAGCCCCGCATCGGTGCGAATGGTCGAGCCGTCCGCGGATAGTAATTCGACCTCGTAGGGCGCGCGCATATTGAGTTCTGGCGCCAATGCGGAGGCCGTTGCAAAAACCTCATAAGGCCCGGTGATGTCGACAAGGTCGGCACCTTCATATCCCAAAATGGCAATCCGGCGTTTTTCGGTTATCACTTGCTGGCTCATGGGTTGGCTGATCCATCACTGTGTGTTGACGGATCAGCTATGCCCGAAAAACGCTTTGTCTGAAATGACATTGACCCCACGAATTCTGCCAGACTTTGGTTTCGCCGTTAAAGCCTGTCGTGCACCGAACCGAAGTCAGCGATGATATGATTGTTACAAAGGTCGGCTAGCTTCGGCCTTCTATTGCCTTGAATAAGACCGATGCCGACCTTGCCTTTTGCTTCCTATATCATCTGTACGTCACCGCGCAGCGGCAGCACGATGTTGTGCAAGCTGCTTGCAGCAACGAAAGCCGCCGGCAATCCCGGCTCGCTTTTTCATAATCCCACCATCGATGCGTGGTGCGCCTATTATGGTCTGGATGCGGCCGCCTACCCTTCAAAGCAAAAGCTTCTTGAGGCGATTTTTTCCGCAGCAAAGGTGCGCGGGAAAGGCGGCACGGATGTCTTTGGCCTGAGGCTTCAGCGCGGTAGCTTTGCATTCTTCATGCAGCAGCTCGGTTTTTTACATCCCGGCCAGGCTAGCGATCTGGCGCGCCTGGAAGCGGCATTCGGACCGACGCTCTTCATCTATCTGACGCGTGACGACAAGCTTGACCAGGCCATATCCTGCGTGCGGGCTGAACAGTCCGGCCTTTGGCACCGCAATTCAGATGGCAGCGAACTGGAGCGAACGGCACCACCGCGCGATGCAGGGTTTGATGCCGATGCGATTAAGGCGCACATGGATGAGTTTTCAGCATTTGAGACCGCATGGCAAAGCTGGTTTGAGACGCAGGGCATCAGCCCGCTAACCGTCACTTACGACCGCCTGTCGCGCGAACCGCAGGCCATTTTGACGGAGATCGTCAGCGCCCTTGGTTTGGACGCATCGATCGCGGCTGATGTGCCTGTGCAAACTGCCAAGATGGCGGACGAAACGAGTTTGGCATGGCGTACCCGTTTCGAAGCGGCGGGTTGAGGATCGCGCCGCACCCGCTTATCCGAGCGGGATGAGCGGCATGCCGGCCAGGGCGATGGCAAAAACGGCAAGCGTCAGGCCAGCGTAACCGAAGGCGGCGAGGCGGATGATCATGACCGGATTGCCAATGTCGCGGCGCTCCACCCAAAGCGCCAAGAGCGGCAGCACTTGCATCGCATGGAGCGAGAAAAAGTGCGCAGGCCGCAAATCGCCGGTGACGCCGGACCAATCCATCAACGGCAGTGTCGGCGCACCTTCGGGATGAATGCCCACATGATGGCCCCCGGCGCTGCTCAGATAGCCGGCGACGATCATCGTCAGCACGAAACTGAGCGCGAAACCCAGCCAGATGCTCTCGCGTAGCGGTTCGGATATGTCAGCTTTGCGATCGCGTTTGACCAGCCATCCGATCACGCCCACGCACGCGACAAGGGCGACCGCACCGGCTGCCATGACGACCGTATACATGAACTCGTTGAACGGGGTGCTCATGTTGAAGTGGGAGGCTTCGGCTTGGGCGCCCTGAAAGATCATATAGCCCATTTCCGCCAGGAACGCGGTCGCCATAACCCAGCCGGTGATCCGCATGACCCAGCCTTCACGCAGCGGCGCGGACATGATGTTTTCAACGATGGCGAGCGTTGCGAACAAAAGGGCAAAGCTCAGCGAGAATTTCAGCGGCTTCATCCACACAAAGGCGCCGTCGACCATGCGGGGATCAAGAATTCCCCATGTCGCGCTGATCAAGGCCAGCACGATAGAGACGATGGTCAGGGTCTGGAATTGGGTCGGCTTTTGTTGCGCCTCAATATGCGTCGGCATCTCAAGCATGGCCATGATCAATGTCTCCAAGTTTGTGTGTTTGAGCTTTTTTTGTGTGGCCTGGGAAAAAACGCAGACGCAGACCAAGTTCGGTCAGCGCGGCGATCAGAAAACCCAGCGGGCCGAGCATGAAGGTCGAAACAAGGATCGGTGACTGAACCAGCCTGCCCACACCGACCTGGTCCATGCGCGCCGCCATCACGGCGCCGACAAAGAGATCAAAGGCGAGGAAGTGTATCCAGCCGGCCAATAGGGCCCATTCATTTTCGAAAAGGAGCGAGACGGACGCCAAGCTGTCAAAACCGCCTTCAGCCGATGAAAACCAGCGCAGCACCAACACCGCATAGAGCGCCGATATTGCGCCGGGGATGATCCACAAGGGCCCAGCGTTCAACCACCAGAAGCGCCGTGGGCCCAAAATGAGGATAACCCATCCCGCCATTGCGGCAGTACCCGCGAGGGAAAAATAATCATCAGGCGTCATGGTTGATATCTCCGCTGTAAATATCCACTGTAAACATTTACCGCTCGCGCTTGAATTGGCAAGCAAATAAATTTACAATGGAAACATAACGGGCATAATGCATTGAAAAAAAACGATAAAAAAAATTATCATCATGGCGACCTCAAATCGGCTCTGATTGAGGCCGGCCTGAAAATTCTCCAGGAACAAGGCCTTGAAGGCCTTTCATTGCGCGCCATCGCCGCGCGCGTTGGCGTCAGTCACACGGCACCGAAAAACCATTTTGACGGGCTGCATGGCTTGCTGGCTGCGATTGCGGCGGAAGGGTTCAGGCGCCATGCGGCGGCGATGCAGGAAGGCGTTGAAAATGCACCGCCGGGACGGGAAAGGCTGGATGTGGCATCGGCCGGTTATGTGAAATTTGCAGCTGACAATAGCGCCATGTTCAGGCTGATGTTTTCGCCGCGCTTTAACGAGAAAGCGGGCGAGGACCTCGTGACCGCGGCGCGGTCAAGCTATGGTGTGTTGCGCGGTATCGCGGAAGGCTTGCAATGGCAGAAACCCGGTCCGGATCGCGGGCCGGAATTAGAAGCGTTGCGCACGGAGTTGATGCTCTGGGT
>JBCCRB010000050.1:0-11153 GCA_039208465.1 Pseudomonadota bacterium | reverse complement strand
CCTTGCAAGGGGTTGGTCTCGGCAAGGGCGAGGCCTGCGCTGCTGGCGATTAAAGAGGCTGCAATCAGGTTTTTCATTTGCTCTCCACGGTTTGAATTGTTGTGGAGGCAAACTAGAATGTTTCAGTTTTTGCGATAATTACCCAATCTTTCACTATATTCATGTATGAAATCGATTAATTGATCTCTTGGAGAACCGGCGATGCGGTTGCCTCTCTCGACTCTTGAAGTTTTCACTGCCATTGCCCAGCAAGGCAGCCTACGCGCAGCAGCGGACCAGCTCGGCATCAAGCCGTCGACGGTCAGCCATCAGCTAAAGAGCCTTGAAGAGCAGATCGGTACGGCGCTTTTCATCCGCACAACACGGTCGGTCAGTCTCACCGAGGCGGGGCGCGCCTTGTTGCGCGGTTCGGGCCCGGCCTTTGATCAGTTGGAAACGGCGTTAGAGACAGCGCGCAGCACTGGCCATCAGGCGCGTGGGCAATTGAAGCTGGCGATGGCCGATCACGTGTATGATCTGTTCGTCGGCCCGGCGCTGGCCAGCTTTTCGCAGCGCTATCCGGAAATCGAATTGGAGTTTTCGATCACCGACGCGCTGACCGATATTCTCGATGAAGGATTTCATGCCGGGTTTCGGCTCGGCGACCGGATTTCTCAGGACATGGTGGCCGTGCGCCTGTCGCCGCCACTCCCCTTGGCGGTCGTGGGTAGCCCCGGCTACATTGCAGCCTTTGGCACCCCAGCATCGCCGGAGGCTTTGCTTTCGCACAATTGTGTCCGATACCGGTTCCAATCATCAGGCCAGATTGCGCCCTGGAACTTTTCGTCAGCGGAAGGCGATTACCGGGTCGATGTGCGCGGCACAATGATCGTCAACACGCTCCCCGCCTCCATTCATCTGGCTGAACAGGGCATGGGCCTAGTCTACACGTTCAAGGACATCTGCAAAGAGGCGCTACAAGATGGCCGCCTCATCTCGGTCCTTGAGGCGCATCTGCCGCACACGCCGGGCGTGCACCTGTATTTTCCACGCGAATATCGCAACATGGTGCCACTGCGGCTGATGCTGGATCATCTCAGGCAGCGGATGGCGATGGATTTTTGACCTGGGATGTGGGTGTTCCTAACGCGGATGCGTCAACGGCTAGCGTGCGAAATCGAGGCCCATTTCGCGGTACCGCTCCGGATCGTCACCCCAGTTTTTGCGCACCTTAACGAAGAGGAACAAATGGACGGGATGCTCGGCCAATTCGCTGATTTCCTTGCGGGCTGCGGTTGAGATCGCCTTGATCGTCTCACCCTTGTGGCCAAGGACAATCTTCTTCTGGCTATCGCGCTCGACATAAATAACCTGCTCAATGCGGGCCGAGCCGTCCTTGCGCGCCTCCCACTTTTCCGTCTCCACGGTGCTTGCATAGGGCAATTCCTGGTGGAGGCGCTGATAAAGCTTTTCGCGGGTGATTTCAGCGGCAAGTGCGCGCATCGGCAGATCGGAAATCTGGTCTTCCGGGTAGAACCAGGGACCGGGTTTCATTGCGTTGGCCAAGGCGTCCATCAGATCATCGCACCCTGCCCCATCGAGCGCAGAGATCATAAAGGTTTCGTCGAACTTGCCGCGCTCATTGAGTTCTGCGGTCAGTTCCAGCAGCTTGGGCGGGTCGACGGTGTCGACCTTGTTGAGGATCAACCATTTGGGCTGGCGCACATTTTCGAGCTGCTCGAGGATTTTTTCCTCTTCCTCGCGTATGCCTTTGCGCGCATCGATCAAAAAGCACACCATATCAGCATCGCGCACACCGCCCCATGCCGCGGAGACCATCGCACGATCAAGACGCCGCTTGGGCTGAAAGATGCCCGGCGTGTCCATGAAGACGATTTGCGCAGTGTCCTTGATCGCCACGCCGCGGATCAGCGCGCGGGTCGTCTGCACCTTGTGCGAGACAATGGAGACCTTCGCACCGACCAGCCGGTTGAGCAGTGTTGACTTGCCGGCGTTGGGCGCGCCGATCAGCGCGACAAATCCGGAGCGGGTCTCAGGGGCAGCGTCACTCATGTCGGCTCCCAAACGCCTTCACGTATCAAGAGTGCTGCGGCGGCTGCTTGTTCGGCTTGCCTTTTGGAGGCACCGGTCTGGATCATCGGCGCCAGCTTGCCGACGGTGACTTTGACGGTGAATTGCGGCGCGTGATCGGGGCCGTCGCGCTTGATGATCGCATAGGCGGGCGTTGTCGCATGCAGTTTGTGCGCCCATTCCTGCAGTTCGGTTTTAGCATCGCGCCGCAACGCACCAGACGCTTTTGCACGCCTGCCCCAATAGCGCTCGATGAACGGACGCGCCGCATCCAGACCGCCTTCGAGGTAAAGCGCAGCTATCAGCGATTCCACCACATCGGCCCGCATGTTTTTTTGGCGGTCGGATTGAATGTCCCGTACATCCGATCCGGTGCGGATCAGATCGTGGAGCCCGATTTCGTCGGAAACTTCGGCCAGCATATCGGCATTGACCAACGCGTTCAGCCGAACCGACATTTCGCCTTCGGGCGCATCCGGAAAGAGCCGAAACAGCATTTCCGCCACGCACAGCCCAAGGACGCGATCGCCCAAGAACTCCAAACGCTCATAATCATTGCCGGTGCGATAGCGGGCACTGGCGTGGGTCAAGGCCCGTTCCAGGCGCTCCAGGTTCTCAAAATCATGGCCGGTCGCCTCGCGGATCAGCGCAAGGCCTGCGGGGGGCATGGTGCCTGCTGGCTTTGCCGATTGCGAACCGGCCATCACCGTTGTGCGGAACCAAACAGGCGGTCGATGCGCATGTTGGCCGGCCATTGCCAGATCTCCAGCGGCGAATAGCCATTGGCGATCGAGAAGAAGATGAAATTGGCGCGTCCCACCAAATGGTCTGCGGGCACGAAACCGACCTGAAAGCGACTATCAGCGGAATTGTCGCGATTGTCGCCCAGCACAAAATAATGCCCATCGGGCACCACGAACTCACGCGTGTCGTCGCCGGGCGTATTGTTGTTTAAGTCAAGCGTACGGTAGCTCACGCCATTGGGCAGGGTTTCAACATAGACCGTGACCGGGCGCGCTTGCTCGGTGATGTCGACATCTTCAATCATCGCGATCTCTTCGCGCTCAACGGCTTCCCCGTTCAAGTAAAGCGCGCCGTCACGCATCTGCACCGTGTCGCCCGGTAGGCCGATAATGCGCTTGATATAGTCGAGGCGCGGATCTGGCGGGAATTTGAAAACCGCCACATCGCCACGCTCGGGCTCGCCGGACCAGATCCGCCCTGAAAACAGATTGGGGCCAAACGGCATGGAATAGCGCGAATAGCCATAGGAGAATTTGTTGACGACCAGATAGTCGCCCTCAATGAGCGTTGGGCGCATTGAGCCGGAAGGGATCGAAAACGGTTGGAAGATCAGCGTGCGAATGACGACAGCGAGCAGCAGAGCCTGGACAATGACGTTAATTGCCTCACCGAGACCACCAGACTTTTTTTCAGTTTTCTCAGACACCGGAGTTTCCGTTTGTTTCGGGCGACCACCACGCGCCCGGATAGCGTTGTTGCCATGTAGCGCTTGTTTGAACAGGCGTAAATGGCGTGAGCAAAAAGACGCGTTAGGAAGCGACTATGTCCGTGGGATGGCCTCGATAATGACAAAGGCTTGTGCGAGCGGATAATCATCGGTGATCGTGATATGGATCACCGGCTCATGGTTATCCGGCATCATTTCCTTCGCACGCGCCAAGGCGCCATTGGTCAAGGCGATTGTCGGCTTGCCGCCAGGCATATTCACGACCCCCATATCGCGCCAATAAACGCCGCGCGACAAGCCCGTGCCAAGCGCTTTCGACATGGCTTCCTTTGCGGCAAACCGTTTGGCATAGGACGCAGCGCGCTCTTTGCGCCGATCGGATTTTTGGCGTTCGATCTCTGTGAAAACCCGGTGGGTAAAGCGATCGCCATGGCGCTCGAGGGTCTTCTCGATTCGGCGGATATCGATCAGGTCGCTGCCAAGGCCAATAATCATGGTGTGGGCTCGGCTTGCATGGCGTTTGCTGCTTCTTGCAATCGTTGATGCTCACGCAGTTTAAGCGTTGCGGAGCGCCTCCGCTGGAACGTGCGCACACCCGCATAGGTGATGCCAAACAGGAGGACGGCAAAAAAGCTGCCGAGTGGGACGCCGCCGACAATCATCGGTTTGAGAAATGGCTCCCACAGCGCGCCAATGCCGTTTTCAGCCCAAACCTCACCAAAATTGCCTGCGTTCTCGGTGCCAGATAACCCAAGAATCGCCGAGCCCGTCTGGTGGGTTACTGTCCAAATGATCGGAAATGTCAGCGGATTGCCCACCGCCGTTCCGAGCGCTGCAGCGATCATTGAGCCGCGCAGGGCCCAGGCGAGCGCGAAGGAGAGGATAAAGTGAAAGCCCATAAAGGGCGTAAAGGATGCAAAAGTGCCGGCCGCAACGCCCATGGCGATTGCATAAGGGGTGGCGCGAATGCGCATGACGCGTTTGATGACATAACGCCAGGACCGGGCATAATTGCGCCGTGGCACAACCGCGAAGCGGGTGCGCTGCCACAGATCCTCTTTTTCGCGTCGTCGGAACAGCAAGAATTCCGTCCTTTTCTGGCCTCAAAGCAATCAGGCCTTAAAGGCAAATAGTTTCCCTGCGGTATAACGGCAAGATCATGACTAGGCGGTCAAAGACTGCGGCTGCCGGGTTTTGTGGCTGGAATTGCGGCCAATTCTGCCGGAAGATTGTCTGCCGGATAGGCTGGCACTTCATAGTCGGCAAGCGCAACGAGCGGCACGCCGACATCGGCTTTGCCAGCGGACCGATCCACAATACATGCCGCAGCCAGCACATCGGCGCCCAGATCGCGCATGCAGGCCACCGTCTCGCGGATCGATAAGCCCGTTGTGACAATGTCTTCGACAATAACCACCTTGGCGCCCTTTTCGATGTCAAACCGGCGGAGCTTGAAAACGCCCTCTTCCCGCTCGACCCAAATAGCCGGCACATTCAGATGCCGGGACGTCTCATAGGCCGGGATCAGCCCGCCAACCGCCGGACCAACCACATAATCGGGCTGAAAACCGCTTTCGGCGATGCGTGCTGCCAGCGCGCTGCAGAGTTTTTCGGTCTTGTCGGCGTACATGAAGACGCGCGCTTTTTGCAGGAAGACCGGGCTGTGCAAGCCGGATGTCAAGATGAAGTGTCCCTCCAACATGGCGCCGCATTGCCGGAAGATGTCGAGCACGTCATCTGTGTTCATCGTAGTTCCATTTTCTAATTGGTTTCGCGCTCAACAGAGCTGACCGATTTGCTATCGCGCATCTCCTGCATCAGACGTGACAGGTGCTTCAAGTCCCAGACCTCCAGGTCGAAGATCATTTCTGTGAAATCCGGCGCGGTGCGCACCATCGACAGGGTATGAATGTTGGCGTCATGATCAGCGATGATCTTGGCGATTTCGGCAAGCGAGCCGGGTTCGTTGAGCGCGGTTACGATGATTTGCGCCGGAAAGCGCGAGCGTTGCTGCGGATTAATGTCCCATCGCACATCAATCCAGCGCTCCGGCTCATGGTCAAATTGCGAAAGTGCATTTGAATGGATGGGGTAGATCGTTATCCCCTCGCCCGGCGTTGCGATGCCAACGATACGGTCGCCTGGCAGCGCGCCCGACTGGGTGAACTTGACCTCCAACTCGCCTGCATTGGACAGAATTGGCGCGGTGCGCTCCTGCGGGGCCTTTTCTGAGCCGCCGTTCCCATTGGCGTGTGCCATCGCATCTTCGGGAAAGCGGAACATCAGGCCATGCCCGGACGTGACGTTGAACCAACCTTCGTCAAGCGCCTGCAATTGGCTCTCGGCGAGCTTTTGTTCTTCCTCCAGTTCCGGATGCACGGCCTTGATCACGTTGATCGGCGGCACTTCGCCACGCCCGACCGCAGCCAGCGCATCGTCGACCTGGCTCATGGCAAGGCGCTGCACGCCTTTGGCCAGCAATTCGCGTGAGAAAGGCTTGCCGGCGCGTTCAAAGGCGCGTTCCAAAATCCGGTGTCCCAATCCGGCATATTGGCGGCGCACGGCGGCACGGGTCGCCCGGCGGATTGCGGCGCGGGCCTTGCCGGTCGCAACCAGCGCCTCCCAGGCGGCGGGTGGCTCGGCATTCGGGTCGGTGACGATTTCAACCTCGTCGCCATTTTCAAGCCGCGTGACGAGCGGTACGGTGCGCCCGTTGATCTTCGCGCCGATACAGGAATTGCCAATGTCGGTGTGCACGGCATAGGCAAAATCAACTGGAATGGCGCCCTTGGGCAGTGCAATCAGGCGGCCTTTCGGCGTGAAGCAGAAGACCTGGTCCTGGAACAGTTCCAGCTTGGTGTGCTCGAGGAATTCTTCGCCCACTTCGCCTTCAGTCAATGATTCAATTGTGTGGCGTAACCATGCGTAAGAACTGGTTTCTTTAAAGGCCGCCTTCGACGATGTACCGGCATCCTTGTAGATCGCATGCGCAGCAACACCGAATTCGGCAATCTCGTGCATCTCATAGGTTCGTATCTGCAATTCGACGCGTTGTTTGGAGGGGCCGACAATCGTTGTGTGGATCGACTGATAATCGTTCTGCTTGGGGATCGAGATATAATCCTTGAAACGGCCTGGCACCATTTTCCACTTGCGGTGCACGATCCCCAATGCCCGGTAACATTCGTCAACGCTGCCAACGAGAATGCGGAACGCATAAATGTCAGACAATTGCTCAAAGGAGAGCCCCTTGGCTTCCATTTTGCGGAAGACCGAATAGGGCCGCTTCATCCGGCTGGTCACCGTGGTGTGGATGCCATTGTCGGCTAGAAGCCCACGCAGCGTCCCGGTCACCTCTTCAACGAGGCCTGCATTGGCTTTGGCCACCTCTTCGAGCCGTCTGGTAACCAGCGCATAGCCTTCCGGATTGACATATTTGAAGGACAAATCCTCCAACTCATCGCGGATGTCCTGGATCCCCATGCGACCGGCCAGCGGGGCATAGATGTCCAACGTTTCCTCGGCGATGCGCGCCTGCTTGTCCGGGCGCATATGCTCCAACGTGCGCATATTGTGCAGTCGGTCCGCCAGCTTGACGAGCAGCACGCGCACATCGTCGGAAATCGCCAGCAGCAGTTTGCGCAGATTTTCAGCCTGCACGGCTTTTTTCGAGACAAGGTCCAGCTTTTTCAGCTTGGTCAGCCCATCGACAAGGCTGGCGGTGTCCGGATCAAACAGCTCTTCGATTTCCATGCGCGTCGCGCTGGTGTCCTCGATCGTGTCGTGCAGCAGCGCGACCGCAATCGTGCGCTCATCCAGATGCATGTCGGTGAGGATTGCGGCCACTTCGAGCGGATGGGAGAAATACGGATCGCCGGACGCGCGGGTCTGGTCGCCATGTTTTTGCATGGCGTAGACATAGGCCCTGTTCAACAGGTCCTCATTGGCATTGGGTTTATAGCGCTGGACCCTTTCGATCAGGTCCATCTGACGCATCATACCTTTCAGGCCTCCGCAAGAAAATGGCGTGCACCGCGATCATTGCGGCACACGCCAATCAAACACATTCCGGTCGCGCCTGAAAAGCGCCAAGTTTGACCCAAGGTTAGTCGTCGTTCTTGTCCGGTGGCACCAGGCCTTCGATACCGGCCAGCAATTCTTCTTCGGACAAGGAACCGAAGGTGATTTGTGCCGGCGGTGCGGTGTCGGCTTCTGCGACCTCTTCCACATCGATGATGTCGGCCTCCGGCTCATCAACTTCGACGTGTTTTTGCAGCGAATGGATCAGATCTTCCTGCAGATCGCCGGGTGACAAGGTCTCGTCGGCAATCTCACGCAGCGCGACGACCGGGTTCTTATCATTGTCGCGGTCTACGGTGATGGCGGCGCCCTGCGACACCTGGCGTGCGCGGTGGGCAGCCAGCAATACAAGGTCAAACCGGTTGTCGACCTTATCAATACAATCTTCGACGGTGACGCGAGCCATGTGCGTTCCTTTTCACATCAGCGTTTTCGGGGTTTGAGGGTCAAATATCACCGTCCTCATGCAAAGGCAAGAAAGGTCACGGCAAATTTCATTGGCGTGCGCTGCAACAATCTATATGTTCGTTGCTATATTTAAACACGCTTTACAGTTGGATTTTTCATGTTCGATCAACGTGAGCGAACGGCTTTGTTCATTGATGGCGCCAATCTTTATGCTGCAGCACGCGCCCTTAATTTCGACATCGACTATCGCAAATTGCTCGCCCATTTCCAAAAGCAGGGCTATCTGCTGCGCGCCTATTATTATACCGCGCTGTTGGAAGATCAGGAGTTTTCCTCGATCCGCCCGCTCATCGATTGGCTCGACTATAATGGTTATGCGGTGATCACCAAGGCGGCGAAGGAATTCACCGACCCGATGGGGCGGCGCAAGATCAAGGGCAATATGGATATTGAACTTGCCGTCGATGCGATGGAAATCATTGAAACCATTGATCACGCAGTGCTTTTCTCCGGTGATGGGGATTTCCGCTCATTGGTGGCAGCGCTTCAACGCAAGGGACGCAAAGTTTCCGTTGTCTCTTCGATGGAAACCAGCCCGCCGATGATTGCCGATGATCTGCGACGTCAGGCTGACCATTTCATCGAGCTGACGACGCTCAAAGCGCAAATCGGTCGCGATCCGTCTGAGCGGGCAAACCAAAGGCGTGTCGCCGATGACGAAGATGATTATGGCGATGACGATTGAGGCTTGAGCTTCATGCGAAGGCCGACCCGCCGCGCAATTGCCGCGGATGCCCGCGTCTTGGTGCCTTTGTGCGGTCACACCGCAAACACAATCCCGATTGGTTCAATGCGCCGGTGCCGACTTGGGTGCCAGTCGAGGGCGCGGCACACGTGACCACGTTGATTGTCGGTCTGGCGCCCGGTTTGAAAGGCGCAAACCGCACAGGTGTGCCTTTTACCGGTGATTCTGCCGGCGATACGCTGTTTGCCATCTTAAAGGAGACCGGCATGGCGCGCGGCCCCTATAGCCCCGACCCCTCACCGGCCATGCAATTGGTCAATTGTGCTGTTACGAACGCGGTGCGGTGCGTGCCGCCGGAAAACCGGCCTTTGGGCAGCGAGATCAGCATGTGCGCATCGCGCTTTCTAGGCCGTACATTTTCGCGTTTTGCGCATCTGGAGCGGATCATCACCTTGGGCAAGATCGCGCATGACGCAACGGTGCGCACGCTTGGCGCGCGCGTTGCCGATCATCCGTTCGGCCATAATGCGCGCAGCCGGATCGGCGGCATTGACCTTGTCGCGAGCTATCATTGCTCACGCTACAATATGAATACGGGCCGGTTGACGCCGACGATGCTGAAAGCGGTGTTTGAAACCTAGCCGCGTTCGCGCATCAGCCGTGCCTTGTCGCGCTGCCAATCGCGTTTCTTCTCGGTCTCGCGCTTGTCATAGACCTTCTTGCCGCGCGCAACCGCCAATTGAAGTTTCGCCCGGCCGCGGTCGTTGAAATAGAGCTTCAGTGGCACGATCGTCATGCCCTCGCGCTCGGTCGCGTTGACCATTTTGACGATCTCACGCTTGTTGAGCAGCAGTTTACGGCGCCGGCGCGGCTCATGATTGAACCGGTTGGCCTCCAGATATTCGGGAATGTGGGCGTTGATGAGCCACATCTCGTCATCTTCGTAGGAGGCGTAGCTTTCGGCGATGTTTGCCTCGCCATTGCGCAGCGATTTGACCTCGGTGCCGTGCAGCATCAGCCCGGCCTCGACCGTGTCGAGGATTTCATAGTTGAAGCGCGCCTTGCGGTTTTCAGCAACCAGCTTGCGGTTCGGGTCGGATTTTTTCTTTGATTGTCCCATCGGATCGCAGGTGGCCCGAGCGGGGCCCTAGTTCAAGAGCCCCGCATGGCGCATCGCGTCGTCCATTTGCGCGGCGGTCTCGTCCGACACCGTCATCATGGGTGAGCGCAGATGGTTCTGGCAATGCGCCAGCCGAGAAAGGCCATATTTGGCGCCGGCCACACCGGCCTCGGCAAAGACGGCTTTGTGCAGCGGCATCAATCGATCCTGCAGGCTGAGCGCGGTGGCATAATCACCGGCCAGCATGGCGTCCTGCATCTCGGCGCATAGTTTGGGCGCCACATTGGCGGTGACCGAAATGCATCCTTGCCCGCCCATGGCGTTAAAACCAACGGCGGTTGCATCTTCACCCGACAATTGAACAAAACCTGCCGGGCAGGACAGCCGGGTTTCGGCGACACGGTCGAGCTTGGCCGTTGCGTCTTTCACACCGGCGATGTTGGGAAAGTCTGTTGCCAAACGCCCCATCGTCTCCGGCGTCATGTCGATCACCGATCGTGGCGGGATGTTGTAGATGATGACCGGAATGTCCACCGCCTGCGCGATGGCCGAAAAATGCGCGTAAAGCCCGCGTTGGTTCGGCTTGTTGTAGTAGGGGGTGACGACGAGCACCGCATCGGCGCCCGCCCCTTCTGCGTGCTGTGCAAGATCCACGGCCTCGGCCGTGTTGTTGGAGCCAGCGCCCGCGATCACCACGGCGCGCCCGGCATTTTCTTCAACGCACACCTCAACAACACGCTTGTGCTCTGCGTGGGTCAGGGTGGGGCTTTCGCCGGTCGTGCCGACAGGAACCAGGCCCTTTGTGCCATTATCGAGTTGATAATTGACCACCTTGCGGAACGCAGCCTCATCGAATGCGCCGGCCGCATCGAACGGCGTTACCAGCGCGGTCATGGATCCGCGAAAACGTGACAAGTCGGCCATAGGCTTTCCCCTTGAAAAAAAGCGCGCCTCAAAGCGCGCCAGCGGTCGATACCCGCTGTCCGACATTATTGCGCAGGCGCCGGAACGGCAAGTGGCAAGTTTCAGGATTGAGCGGTCGGTTAACCTGCCTATGTCAATTCTTGTCTCATTGCCGCCACGTAAGGTGGCCAAATTGTGATTCGGAGTGCTTGCTTGAAACCGGTCTATGTCAGCGTCTTTGGGATCTTGATTGTGCTCGTGGCACTGGCGGGCCTATTTGGCGTTCCTGAAGGGCGTGCCTTTCTTGGTGACGCGCTGGATGATCGCCAGATGCGCGATGCGCCGCCCGTCATCCT